>CAZGBW010000216.1:0-5265 GCA_964523995.1 uncultured Victivallales bacterium
ATGAACCAGGGATCCTCCGAGATCAGCATGATGTTCGGGGTCAAGGCCGAGGGCGCCGAACGGGCGCTCAAATCGCTCTACCGTGCGTTTTTCGGATAAGGAGATGGGATGAACAAGCGAAAAGTGGCTATCTACGACACCACGCTGCGCGATGGAGCCCAGGCGGAGGGCGTATCGTTCTCCGCCGTGGGCAAGCTGCTGCTGGCCCGGCGGCTGGACCAGTTCGGCGTGGACTATATCGAAGGGGGATTCCCGGGATCGAACCCGAAGGACATGGAGTTTTTCGAGGCCATCCGGCGCGAGGAGTTCACACATGCCAGGATCGCGGCCTTCGGCAGCACCCGGCGGGTGAAGACGGCGGTGAAGGACGATCCGATCGTGCAGGGATTGATCCTCGCCCATACCCCGGTGGTGACCATTTACGGGAAGAGCTGGAAGCTGCACGTCAAGGATGTGCTTCGCACGACCCCGGCCGAGAACCTGGCGATGGTGGCAGACACCGTGGCCTTCCTGAAGGACGCCGGACGGGAGGTCATCTTCGACGCCGAGCACTTCTTTGACGGGTTCAAGAGCGACCCGGACTACGCGATGAAGGTGCTGGAGGCGGCCCAGGCCGCCGGCGCGGACGCGCTGGTGCTGTGCGACACGAACGGCGGAAGCCTGCCGAGCGAGATCCACGCCATCACGCGAACCGTGGTCGAGCGTGTGAAGGCGGTCGTCGGCATCCATCCCCATAACGATATCGGCACCGGCGTGGCCAATGCCCTGGAGGCGGTTCGCGCCGGGGCGTCGCATGTCCAGGGCACGATGAACGGATATGGCGAGCGCTGCGGCAACGCCAACCTGACGAGCATCATCCCCGGCCTGCAGCTGAAGATGGGCATGGACTGCATCGACGCACGCCACATGCGGCATCTGCGCGACCTCTCGCTGTTCGTGGACGACCTGATCAACCTGCGGCACGATACCCGGGCCCCCTATGTCGGGCAGAGCGCCTTCGGGCACAAGGGCGGAGCGCATGTCAACGCCGTGCAGAAGAACCCCGAGACCTTCGAGCATATCCATCCCGATCAGGTCGGCAACGAGCGGCACATCCTGGTTTCCGAACTCTCCGGCGGCAGCAGCATCCTGCTCAAGTCGCAGGAACTCGGCGGCGAGGCGGCCACCAAGGAGGATACGGCTGCGGTTCTGAAGGAACTCAAGGCGCTTGAGCACAAGGGCTACTCCTACGAGTCCGCCGATGCATCGTTCCGGATCCTGGTCCAGAAGGTGCTCAAGAAGCACAAGCCGTTCTTTGAGCTGGACGGGTTCCGGGTGATCGTCGAGAAGAGCGGCAAGGACGAACCCTGCGTTTCCGAGGCGACCGTGAAGCTGCGCATCAAGGACCGGGTCGAGCACACCGTGTCCGAGGGTGACGGTCCCGTCAATGCCCTGGACCGGGCGCTGCGCAAGGCGCTGAGCCCGCTGTATCCGGAAATCGCCAACGTGCAGCTTGTGGATTTCCGCGTGCGGATTCTCGACCCCCAGGAGGCCACGGCCGCGACCACCCGTGTCCAGATCGAATCCGGCGACGGCAAGGCGACCTGGGGCACGGTCGGCGTCTCGGAGAACATCATCGAAGCCTCGTGGGAGGCCCTGGTGGATAGCGTCGAGTACAAGCTTTTTGCCGACGAGGAGAAGCGGGAGAAGCGCAAGGCAGGGCTCAAGCGCCAGGACGGCCCGATCGCCGGCCGCCGGGGATAAACGTGGAGACGACGAGGCCAATGACCATGGAAAAGCATTACGAACCGCGCCTGATCGAAGAGAAATGGATGACCCACTGGATGGACCACGGGGTTTTCCATGCCACCGCCGCGGAGGGCGGGGAACCCTACTGCGTGATGATCCCCCCGCCCAACGTGACCGGCATCCTGCACATGGGACATGCGCTCAACAACACGATCCAGGATATCCTGGTGCGGTGGAGACGCATGCAGGGGCGCAATGTCATCTGGATGTACGGCACCGATCATGCCGGCATCGCCACCCAGAACGTGGTCGAGCGGGCGCTGCGCAAGGAGGGCAAGCATCGCGAGGATCTCGGGCGGGAAGCCTTCATCGAGCGGGTCTGGCAATGGCGGGAGGAGTACGGCAATACCATCAAGCGGCAGCTCAAGCGTCTCGGGGCCTCCTGCGACTGGGAGCGGGAACGCTTCACGATGGACGAGGGGCTGAGCGATGCCGTGGCCGAGGTGTTTGTACGGCTCTACAACAAGGGGCTGATTTACCGGGCCAACTACATCATCAACTGGTGCCCGCGCTGCCATACGGCTCTGTCCGACGAGGAAAGCGAGCACAACGACACCGCCGGAAAGCTCTACTACCTGCGTTACCGGCTGGTCTCGGGGACCACGGCCGACGGGAAAAACCATATCGTGGTGGCCACCACGCGGCCGGAAACCCTCCTGGGCGATGTCGCCATCGCCGTCAATCCGGATGACCCGCGCTACGCCGGGCTGGAGCAGACCGGCATCGAGCTTCCCATCCTCGGGCGTATCCTGAAGGTGATCAAGGACCCCTTCGTGGACCCAACCTTCGGCACCGGGGCCGTGAAGGTCACCCCCGCGCATGATCCCAACGATTTCGACATGGGCCGGCGCCACGACCTGACGCCGATCAATGTCATGCATGGCGACGGGCGGATGAACGAGGAGGCCGGACCGTATGCGGGCATGGATCGGTTCGCATGCCGCGAGAAGATCGTCGCCGATCTCAAGGCGGCCGGGCTTCTGGAGAAGATTGACGACCATCGGCACGCCGTGGGTCACTGCTACCGGTGCGACACCGTGATCGAGCCGCGGCTTTCGCCGCAGTGGTTCGTGAAAATGAAACCCCTTGCCGAACCGGCGCTCGACGCGGTCAATGCCGGCAAGATCCGGTTCGTACCCGACCGCTGGAACAAGGTGTACCAGGAATGGATGGAAAACATCCGCGACTGGTGCATCTCGCGGCAGATCTGGTGGGGGCACCGCATCCCGGTCTTCTACTGCGACGACTGCCGGCACGAGTGGGCGGCCAAGGGACAGCCGGAGTGGTGCCCGAAATGCGGCAGCAGGAACTACCGGCAGGACGAGGATGTGCTCGACACCTGGTTCTCGTCCTGGCTCTGGCCGTTCAGCACGCTCGGCTGGCCGGCGGAGAACGCCGATCTCCGGTTCTACTATCCGACGCACGACCTGGTGACCGCCTCCGAGATTATCTTCTTCTGGGTGGCCCGCATGGTCATGGCGGGGCTCGAATTCGCCGGCGATATCCCGTTCCGCACCGTCTATATCCACGGCACGGTACGCGATGACCAGGGCCGCAAGATGAGCAAGAGCCTGGGCAACTCGATTGACCCGCTCACCATCATCGAGGAATACAGCGCCGATGCGCTGCGCTTCAGCCTGATGATGATCACCGCCACCGGGCAGGACATCTATGTCTCGAGCGAGAAATTCGAGATCGGGCGCAATTTCGGGACGAAGCTCTGGAATGCGGCACGATTCATCCTGATGAACAGCGGCGCGGAGGACCGCATGCCCGCCCCCGCGGAGACGCTCGCTCTCGACGCCGCGTTGCTGAGCGCCGACGACAAGCACATCCTGCAGCGGCTGAACATGGCCATCGAGAGCTGCACCGGCAACCTGGAGAAGTACCGGTTCAACGACGCCGCCCAGGCGCTTTACGACTTCGTCCGCCACCAGTACTGCGACTGGTACGTCGAATCCGCCAAGGAAGTGCTCAACGGCGACGATCCCGCCCGGCGGGCGCAGACGCTGCGGATCCTGCACAGGTGCCTTTCCAGCGCCCTGCGGCTGCTGCACCCGATGATGCCGTTTGTGACCGAGGAACTCTGGCAGGCGATGGGTTATGCGGCGAATGCCGAGACGATCATGAGGGCGCCATGGCCGACGGGTATACCGGCGGACGAGCTACAGGCGGCGGGAATAGGCCCCGCGGATGCGGCGTATGTGGACGCCAAGCACGAGTTGGTGCGCCTCGGCCGCCAGCTCCGGGCCGACTACGGGCTTGCGCCGGGACGCTGGCTGAACTACGCGATCCGGCCCGACAGCCTCGAGGCGGCCCACCGCCTGGAGGCGGATACCGTGTCGCTACGCGCCGCGCTGCGCGCCGGAACCGTCACCGTGGACATGGGACTGGCTCCCGAAACCGCCATGCCGGGCGCACTGACCCCGCTCGGGATGCTGTACATGCCCCTGGACGGCGTGGTGGATGTCGCGGCCGAGCAGACACGCCTGGCCGAGGAGCTGGAAAAAGTGAATGGATTCCTGGATGGCGTTGCCCGCAAGCTCCAGAACGATAGCTTTATCAGCAAGGCCCCGGAAAACGTCGTGGCCCAGGTGCGGGCGACCCGGGACGAGCTGCTGGGGAAACAGGCGAAACTCCAGGCCCAGATCGCGGCTCTAGGATAGGCGGGAACACCCCGGCGGCCGCCAGGTCGCCGTCCGGGGCGTTCCCCGTCAGGGAGTTCACATGGAAAACATGGTTTCCAAGGAACGCTCACGCAAAGCGCGTCAGCGGCAAAAGCAGGCCGGCAAGAGCCATTCGCCCCGGATTGCCTTCCTCGACCACACGGCCATCGGTCTTTCCGCCGTCCTGCTGGCCTGGGCCGCCGTCTCGTTTTTCATGCTGACACCGCTTCCGCTGAGCGACCTCGCCCGCCCCGCGATCTACCTGCCGGCGATCAGCAAAGCCATCTTCTGCCTTGCCGGCCTTCTGATCACCACGCTCCTGCTCCATTCGGCGGAGCCGGGCTTGATTCAACGCAACTCAAGGATCATCCTCCTGACGCTGATCCTTCTGGTCACCGCCGCCTTTGGCCGCTTTATATTCTCGATGGCCGATACCTTTCAACTCGTCGAACCGGAAACGGTCCGCTTTCTTCTTCCGTTCACGATGGCGCCGCTGCTGGCCACGATCCTGCTGGGAAACCCCGCCGGCCTTGCGCTCGGTACGTTCACCAGCCTGTTATTCGCGGTATATGCCGGCCACGAGCTGTCCGTCCTCTTTACGGGCCTGATCGCCACTGCCGTCATCTGCCAGGCGGCCCGCCGCCTCCGCACCCGTTCACGGGTTATCCGGCTGGCCGCCATCGCCGGCATCATGCAGTTTACCGTGGTCCTGGGCGTCACGGCCCTGCAGGGGGAAGGCGCCAGCCTCATGCCGGCGCTGCACCAGTCAGCGGCTTGCCTGGCCGGGGCGCTGCTTTCCGCCATCGTCGTG
>CAZGBW010000217.1:0-5264 GCA_964523995.1 uncultured Victivallales bacterium
AGGCCCTGCTGGCCTCCAAATGCTGCGACGGCGTCCTGATCGCCACCCCGCATTATGATCACCCGCCGTTGGTCATCAAGGCCCTGCAGAGCGGTCATCACGCCCTGAGCGAGAAACCCGCTGGCGTTTATTCCAAACAGGTGCGGGAAATGAACGAGGTCGCCGCCAAAAGCGACCGGGTGTTCGGTATCATGTTCAACCAGCGCACACTTCCGATCTACCAGAAGGCGCGCGAACTGATCGAATCCGGCGAACTCGGCACCCTTCAGCGCACCAACTGGATCGTGACGAGCTGGTTCCGCTCGCAGAGCTATTACGATTCCGGAGGATGGCGCGCGAGCTGGGCCGGGGAAGGCGGGGGCGTCCTGCTGAACCAATGCCCGCACAATCTGGACCTCTGGCAGTGGATCTGCGGGATGCCCAGGCGTGTCCGCGCGTTCTGCTCGTTCGGCAAGTATCACAACATCGAAGTCGAGGACGACGTCACCGCGTACGTTGAATACGAGAACGGCGCCACCGGAGCCTTCATCACCTCCACCGGCGAAGCCCCCGGCACCAATCGCCTGGAAATCGCCGGTGATCGCGGAAAACTGATCATCGAGCACGGTAAACTTTCCTTTTCGCGCAACCGGGTGCCGACCCGCCAGTTCAACCGCGAATTCAAGGGCGGGTTCGGCGCACCGGAATGCTGGGAATGCCAGATACCCATCCACGGCTCCGGCGAGGAACACCTTGGCATCACCAGGAACTGGGTCAACGCGATCCGTACCGGCAGCCCGTTGCTCGGCCCCGGCGTGGAAGGCATTCGCAGCCTTTCTCTGTCCAATGCCATGCTGCTCTCAAGCTGGACCGATAACTGGGTGGAACTTCCCCTGGACGATGACCTGTTCTACGAGAAACTGAAGGAGCGGATCAAGGGCTCGTCGTATAAAAAGCCGGAGACCACCGCTAAAGCCATGAACGTGACCGGCACGTTCTGATTACCCGGCAAAGAACAAACGGCGTTTCCATGAAATTCCTATGCGCGGGTATGTTCCCGGCCCTGCAGCGAACGATGACGCTGACCTCGCTGAAAACGGGGACGGTGAACCGTGTCCGCAGCGTGACGGAATCGGTCGGCGGCAAACCGGTCAACACCGCCCGTGTCCTGAAAACCCTCGGTGCAGATCCCGTGCTCTTCGGGTTTGCGGGGGGGGATAACCGGACAACCGTCGAGCGGCTGCTGGAAGAGGAAGGCATTATCCACCGCTTTGTCCGGACATCAGCCCCCGTGCGCCTTGCCCAGACCCTGCTGGCCGACGATGCGGCGGACTTCACGGAACTGGTGGAGGAAGGCCCGGTCCTGACGGCAGGGGACTGGCAGCGGTTCCAGGCCGCGTTTGCGGATATCGTGACCGGCAACCTCACGACCGTGGTGCTTTCGGGGACGCTGCCCGCGCATGCCCCCGTGAACGCGTATGCGCAGATGCTCGCCGCAGCACCAGGAAACACCCCCATCATCCTGGACACCGCCGGCCCGGCGCTGATCGCGGCGTTACCGTTCAAACCGGCACTGGTCAAGATCAACGCCAACGAACTATTCCAGACCACAGGAACGGCAACGAACGGGAATATCAGCGGCGCGGAAATCGAGAAGGCCGCCCGCGTGCTGATCAGCAGCGGCGCGGATGCCGTAGGCGTCACCCAGGGCGGGAACAACGCCTGGCTGGTTACACGACACGATACAAAACGGTTTGTGATCCCGGCGGTCACCGTGATCAGCACCCTGGGGTGCGGAGACGCGGTCAACGCCGGGATTGCATTCTCCCTGCGGCGATGCCGGGACATGGAAAGGGCGTTTGCATTCGGCCTGGCCTGCGGTGTATCGAATGCCATGCACCGCCTGCCAGGCATGATTGATCCGTCACAGACCGATGCCATCGCCGCCCGGATTATCGCAGAACCGCATCGGTCAGCGAGAAAACCGGCAGCAGCACCGCCAGCGTGACCAGCAGCACAAACGCGCCAATCAAAAGCAGCAGCAGGGGCTCGATCAAGGCCAGCGATCTGGAAAGAAAATTCTCAAAGCGGCGATCACACCTCTCGGCGGCATGCTCGAGCATCCCCGACAGATCACCGCTTGCCTCACCAACGGCGATCCACCCCGGCAGCGTATCGGCAAGCGGCGGGATCGCCCGCACCGCCTCCTCCAGCGTCTGCCCATGACGGATCGCCTCCGATGCCTTTACCGACAGCCGCTCGCACCACGCGCTCCCCGTCGCCCTCCCCGCCAGGGGAACCCCCTCGACGAGCGTGACGCCGGAATGCACCAGGATCCCGAGTGTATGCGCAAACCGCGTGGAAACCAGATAACGGTATCCGGTACCGGCCAGCGGTAGCGCAAAAAACATGCGATTATAGGACACACGCCTGTCGTCGTCGCCGAGCACCCGCCGCCGCCACCCCGCCGCCATCAGCGCTATTGCCGGAACCAGTGCCATTCCCCACGGGAATAGCATCTTCCCCAGAAGCAGCATCGCGCGGGTCAGGGCAGGAAGCGGTGCCGCACTGCCGATCATCTGCTGCGTTCGAGGCACCAGGACGCCCAGCATCACCACCGCCACCGCCACCCCGAGCCCAAGCACAAGCGACGGGTAGATCAGCGCCCTCTGGACCCGCTCCCGAAGCTGCTCCTGCACCTCGATGAAAACCGCTAACTGCTCCAGCACCTTTTCCATCGACGCGGTACGCTCGGCAACATCAATCGTCGCCGCTTCAAACGGACTGATGTCCGCCACCGCCGCCTTGAGTGCCGCCGCCAGCGAACTGCCCTCGCGCACCTGATCACGCACCGCCGCCAGTACAGCGGCGGATGGCTCCAGATCCGGCGTCTTCAGAAGCGTTCCGAGCGCGGTTACCAATGGCATTCCCGCTTTCAGCAGCGAGGCCAGCTCCCGGTAAAGAACCCCGCGACGCGATGGCGGCAGGCCCGCTTTCCGCGCACCGCCCAGGGACAGGCGCTCCACCAGCACGCCGGCTTTCGCCAGCTTCTCCCGCGCCGCCTTGGGACTCACCGCCTCCACCAATCCCTTGCAGGACGCCCCGCCCGCGCCATACCCCCTGTAGGCAAATGTCTTCATAAGGCCGCCGCGCCCAGCACATCCTCCACCGAGGTCTCGCCCGCCAGCACCTTCTCCACACCGTCCCGCAACAGCGGCTTCATGCCGGCGGCCAGCGCCGCTGCGCGGATGGTCTCGAGATGACAACCGGTCTCCCGGATCCGTTCACCCAACGCCGGATCCACCGTCAGCAGCTCGAACAGGCCAAGCCGCCCGCGATACCCCTGCGTGCATCGGTCACACCCGACCGGTGTCCAGATCGTCGAGCCTACCAGTTCCGGATACAGGACTCCCAGCGCCGTCTCGTCTGCCACCGTCACCTCGTGCGGTATGCGGCAATGCGGACAAAGCCGGCGGACCAGGCGCTGCGCAAGGACTCCGCGCAGGCAGGCCGAGATCAGGTAAGGCGCCACCCCGATGTCCATCAGCCGCACCACCGCCCCCGGCGCATCGTTCGTGTGCAGCGTCGTGAAGACCAGATGCCCCGTCAGCGAGGCCCGCACCGCGATTTCCGCCGTTTCGGCGTCGCGCGTCTCGCCCACCAGGATCACGTCAGGATCCTGCCGCAGGATGTGCCGCAACCCATTGGAAAAAGACAGGCCGATCTTGGTCTTGACCTGAATCTGCCCGACGTTGTCGAGCTGGTATTCGATCGGATCCTCAATCGTCAGGACATTCAACCGCGTGGCGTCAAGCTCCCCGAGTGCCGCATACAGGGTCGTCGTCTTCCCCGATCCGGTGGGTCCGGACACCACCACCATCCCGTTGGCGATTTTCAGGAGCTTCCGGAACCGCTCATAACAGGCCCCGTCCATCCCCAGCGCCTGCATGCTGAGCAGCGTGTTGCTCTTGTCCAGCAACCGCAGGACGACCCGCTCCCCCTGGCTGACCGGCACCGTCGAGACCCGGATGTCCACCTCCCGCTCACCGACGCGCACTCGCGCCATTCCATCCTGCGGCAGGCGCCGCTCGGCAATGTCCATGTGCGCCATGACCTTCAGTCTCGAGACCAGGGCCTGCACCACATGCGGCGGGGGCGAGGCCTGCTCGTAAAGCATGCCGTCGATCCGGAACCGGACACGCAGACGCGTCTCGAATGGCTCAAAATGAATATCGGAAGCCCGCTTCCGGAAGGCATCCAGCAGGATCAGGTTGATCAGCTGCGTCACGGGCGTACCGCCAGCCTCCAGGAGCAGGTCGTCCACCTGACGATCGGACGTCCCCCCGGGCGCGGTCAACACCGCCAGATCGTCAATAAAGTCGGACGGTGAATCCTCCCGGCTTGCATAGCAGCTTTCGATGCAGGCGAGGACCACCTCGCGAAGCGCCAGCACCGGCGTCAACGCCAGCCCGGTCAGCACAGAGACGTACTCCTGCTTGTCGATGCTGGCCGGATCGCTGACCAGCACGCAGAACTCGCCACCCATGCGCACCGGCAGAATGGCATGCTCCCGAGCCCATTCCACCGGAAGCGAGGCCGACAGGTCGGGGTCTATCTCCACCTCGCCGGGGGTCGCCACGAAGCGCAGGCCGTAGACCATCGCCCGCTCGCGCAGACTCGCCAGCCCGCCTCCTTCACGACTATCATCATTCCTGACCATTGATCTTCAGCCCCGTTTTCTCTTCCCAGCGCTTCTGATGACTGGCGGCCGCCGCCAGATCGCTGACCAGCGTGGGGGTCACGAAGATCAGCATATCCGTCCGCTCGTTGATCCGCTCGGTACGCCGGAACAGCCAACCCAGAATCGGGATGGAGCCCAGGAACGGTACGCGCCGTTCACTCTCGCGTTCATCGCGACGCGTCAGCCCGGCAATCACAATCGTGCGCCCGTCCTCAACCGTCACGGTCGTCTCGACCTCGCGCTTGGCGATCGTCGGCGTATACAGCGTGCCGGACGGGCCGCTGTCAATCACCGCCTCGATGCTCGGATTCAGGGCCATCCGGATCCGTCCGCCCGGGATGGAGTGCGGTGTGATCCGCAGCTTGATGCCCACATCCATGCGCTCGATGTTCTTGATCACATCCCGCGCCGTACCGGTACCCCCGGATATTTCCGACTTCAGGATCGGGATCTCGTTCACCACGCTGACCGTGGCTTCCTTGTTGTTCTGCGACTGCAGCGATGTCTCCGACAGGATCTTGAAACGCGAATTGGACCGGAAGGC
>CAZGBW010000218.1:0-5248 GCA_964523995.1 uncultured Victivallales bacterium
GGCGGGTGATGATCGCGCAGTATGTCGGGTCTTCACGGAGACCTTTATGCATAATCTGATTTCCTGGACTGAAAAACTACCGGATGGTGTGAAACGCGAAACGCGTGTCCATGTGTCACAGCGTCACCTGAAATGGCAGTTCAAGCGCACGGATCAGGAGAAATGGGATTACGACAGCCCGGCCGGAGAGGCGGACTGGGATATGCTCGAGGATATCCTGCGCCGTCGGGCTGGCCGGGGGAATGCCGTGAATATGCTCGAGGCGGTGCGGCTGCTGCGCGCCAAGGCGGGGAGCGGGCAATGAGCACGGTGCTGGAAACCCCTGCAGGCCGTGAAAGCCTCGAGTTCTACGCGGCGGCGATTCCCGGGACGGAGAAGGCGCTTTGCGACGAGCTGCGCGAGCTTGGCTTCTCGAGCGTGAGGCTGAACCGGGGGGGCGTCCCCTTCCGCGGGCCCTGGAGCGACGGCTGGCGGGCCTGCCTGGAAAGCCGGATCGCGCAGCGCATCCAGGTGCTGGTCGCCCGTTTTCCGGCCCCGACGCAGGAGGCGCTCTACGCCGGGGTGCGGGGGTTCGACTGGTCGCGGTTTGTGACGTTCCGGCAGACGCTGGAGGTCTCCGCCGTCTGCCACGGCAGCGCCATCACCCACAGCGGGTTTGCCGCGTTGAAGATCAAGGATGCGATCGTGGACCAGGTGCGCGAGCGCACCCTGCGCCGCCCGGATGTGGATCGCGAGGATGCCGACGTGCGCGTGTTTGTGCATCTGGCAAACGACAAGGCGGCGGTCTATCTCGATTTGTCCGGCGATCCGCTGCACCGGCGCGGCTATCGCAAGACCGCTGGAGAGGCACCGCTGCGCGAGACCATGGCCGCCGCGATCCTGCGTCTCTCGCAGTGGGACCGGCAGTCTCCGCTGACGGATCCGATGTGCGGCTCCGGAACCATCGCCATCGAGGCGGCCATGTGGTCCGCCGGGATTGCGCCCGGTCTCCTACGCGAACGCTTCGGGTTTGAACGCTGGGCGGATTTTGACGCGGCGAGCGCCACGGACATGCGGGCGTTGCGGGGGGGGCTGCGGGGGGCGGCCAGCGGACAGTGCGCCAGGATCACGGCTTCCGATTGTGACGAGGGCGTGCTGGAGGCAGCCCGCGCGAATGCGCGGGTCGCGGGAGTGAAACCGTCCTTCCGCCAGCTTTCGGTGCTGGATAATCCGCCAGCGGGGGAGTCGGGGACGCTGATCACCAATCCGCCGTACGGTGTCCGGCTGGAGAAGGACCCCCTCTTCTGCCGCCGGATGGGCGGGGTGGTTACCCGTCTGCACGGATGGCGTGTCGGCATCCTGTCGGGCAGTCCCGATTACCGGAAAGCCATCGCGTGCCAGCCGCGGTTCGCGGTGGCCCTGAAGAATGGCGACCTGGACTGCGAGTTCCTGGTCTATGACGTGGCGTGACGGGATCCTGCTATGGCTGTCATCAGTTTAAGAGATGTAAGTGTCGCGTTCGGTGGCGATCCGCTGCTCGACGCGGTGTCGCTGCATGTGGAGGCCGGTGAACGGGCCTGCCTGGTGGGGCGCAACGGCTGCGGCAAGTCCACGCTGTTGAAGCTACTGGCCGGTGAGGCCGAACCGGATGGTGGCGAGATCCTGCGGGCACCGGGCATCCGTACGGCGTACCTGCCGCAGGAGGTGCCGGAAGGGCTTTGCGGGACGGTCAGGAGTGTGGTGGAAAGCGGGGATCCGCGGCATGCCGGTGCGGAGCACTGGGAACACGAGCACGCGGCCGAACAGGCGATCACCAGGCTCGGGCTGGATGCGGACGCGCGCTTCGAGGCGCTTTCCGGGGGTATGAAGCGGCGGACCCTGCTGGCCCGTGCGCTGGTCTGCGAGCCCGATGTGCTGCTGCTCGACGAACCCACGAATCACCTTGATATTTCGACGATCGAGTGGTTGGAGGGCTTCCTGTTGCGCCGGAACGGGGCCCTGCTATTTATAACCCACGACCGCGCGTTCCTGCGCCGGCTGGCGACCCGGATCCTGGATCTCGACCGCGGCCTGCTGGCGGGTTGGGACTGCAGCTACGATCTTTTTCTGCGGCGCAAGCAGCAGCTTCTGGAAGACGAGGAGGCCATGTGGGAGAAGAAGGGCAAGCGCCTGACGCAGGAGGAAGCCTGGATCCGCAAGGGCATCAAGGCGCGCCGCACCCGTGACGAAGGGCGCGTGCGGGCGCTGCTGGCACTTCGCGAGGAGTTCAAGAAGCGGCGTTTCGAGTCGGGCACCAGCCGCGTGCAGCTGCAGGCCGCCGGTAATTCCGGTTCGCTGGTGGTCAAGGCCGAGGGGGTGAGCTTCGGGTATCCCGGCGAGGCCCCGCTGATCCGCGACCTGGATCTGCGCATCCTGCGCGGCGAGCGCGTGGGGATCATCGGGCCGAACGGTGTCGGGAAGACGACGCTGCTGCGGCTGATCACCGGGGCGCTGCCGCCGCAGACCGGGACGATCACGCTGGGGACGCGTCTGGAGATTGCCTATTTTGACCAGATGCGCACGGCGCTCGATGGGGAAAAGACCATTGCGCAGAATATTGCCGGCGAGGGCGATATGATTGATGTCGGGGGGGTGCGGCGGCATGTGTACGGTTATCTGCAGGATTTCCTCTTCACACCGGCGCGGGCACGCACACCGGTCAGGGTGCTTTCCGGCGGCGAGCGCAACCGGCTGCTGCTGGCGATGCTCTTTATGCAACCGTGCAATCTGCTGATCATGGACGAGCCGACCAACGATCTGGACATCGAGACGCTGGATCTGCTCGAGGAGCAGTTGCAGCGCAATTCCCAGACGCTGCTGCTGGTCAGTCACGACCGCGAGTTCCTGGACAACACGGTCACCAGCACCCTGGTCTTCGAGGGCGACGGCAGGGTCAAGGCCTATGCGGGAGGCTACAGCGACTGGGTGGCGCAGCGGCAGACGCCGGAACCGCTGCCGGTCCCGGCGGCGTCCGCCAATGCGACGTCGGCGGCGGCGTCTCCCGGACCGAAGAAGCGGCGGTTGAACAACAAGGAGCGCCAGGAGCTGGAGGGGGCGGGAGCCCGGATCGAGGCACTCGAGACGGAGCAGGCCCGGCTGCTGGCGGACCAGTGCGCCGCGGACTTCTACAAGCGCCCGGCGGAGGAGATCGCTGCCGCCCAGGCGAGAGCTGCAGAAATCACGCATGAGATCGAGCACCTGCTGGAGCGCTGGGCCGCGCTCGAGGTCCTAACCGCCTGAGGCGCATGCCGGGCGAGGCCGTTCCCGCAGGGCCACCTCGATGCGCCGGTCGCGGATGCGGATGTCGTGGACGCCCACCGGAGGAATCTCGGGGTTGTCGCAGGCGCCTGTGCTGATGTCGAACGTGTAGCTGTGCAGCGGGCAGGCAAGCCGCCCGTTGCCGTAGATACTGTCAACCATCGGTCCGGCTTCATGCGGGCAGAGCCCGTCAACCGCCACCCAGCGCCCGTCGCGGGTGTGGAAGACCGCCACATCGGTGCCGTTGACCGTGAATAGCCGCGAGACCCCCTCCGGCACGGCTTCGGTATCGGCGATCGCGACGAACTCGCATCCGTCGTCTTCGGTGACCGTCTCGCCGGGCACGTCGTTGACGTCGATCGGCTGGGTCCACGGATCACGGTAATTGTCGCGCGCTTCCTTCAGTCGTTCTTCCAGTGCCTGCATTTCCACTTCCGTCCCGTTAAGGATGGCGTCGGTGACGGTCTGCAGGCCGACCCGTTCGATGAAGTGTGCCGTGCGTTCGCCGTAGCGGCCGTGCTGGCGGTAGTACTCATAGAACCGGTCGGCAAGGCGGATGACTTCCTCGTCGGTCCTGACCTGAGCGATCTTGTGACCGACATACACCTTCGAGCCGCCGTTGCCGCCGATGTGGATGTCCCAGCCACCCTCGGCTGCCACGACCCCGAAGTCCTTGATCGTGGCTTCCGAGCAGTTGCGCGGGCAGCCCGAAACGCCCATCTTGATCTTGGCCGGTCCCATCATGCCCCGATAACGCTCGCCGAGTTTCCGCCCCAGTTCCAGCGAGTCCATCAGGCCGAATCGGCAGTGCGTTGAACCGACGCAGGACTTGCAGGCGCGGAAGCATTTGGTGAAGGCGTGTCCAGAGCCCATCTGCAGCATGTCCCAGGCGTCCTTCAGATCCCGCTTCTCGATCGAGAACAAGCCGATCCGGTCGGCCCCGGTCACCTTGATCATCGCCCCGTAGCGGTCGGCCACCTCGGCAATCGCCCGCAGGTGCGCGCTCGTGGTCAGGCCACCGGCCATGTCGGGGATCACGCTGAAGCGGCCGTCCTTCTGGATATTGCCCGCATAGCGGTCATTGGCGCAGCGCGAATCGTTCTCGATCGCGTAGGCACCCTTCCAGATGTAGTTGAGCAGGAAGTCCACCGCCATGCGTGTCTTGGAATCGCCGACGGCATTGGGCACGGTATCGAGCACCTGCGAGACCGAGCGCAGGTGATTGGCCAGGATGAAGGCCGCCAGCTCCTCGCGCGGCATCGGGATGCCCGGTGCGAAGTAGCGCTCGGCCGGATCCGTCCGCAGCTCGCCGACCTCGGAGATCAGCAGGGCCTTGAGCTTGTTCTTGCAGTTGCCGCAGCCGGTGCCGGCGCGCGTGGTCTGCATGACCTTGTACAGCGTGTCGCTACCGTTGGCGATCGCCTTGCGGATCTTGGCGGCCGAGACGCCGTTACATTCGCAGATGCGCGCCTCGTCGGGGATGAACTTGCCATCAACAATCGCCTCGCCCCCGTGCGCCCCCGGGAACAGCAGCTCGGTCCGCCGCGCCGGCAGGGGGATGCGGGCGGAATAGTGCAGCTCGATGACATCGGTGTTGAGATCCTCGCCGACCAGGATGGCTCCCTGCAGCAGGTTGTCGCGTACGATCAGCTGCTTGTAGACCCCGCCATGCGGATCGGTATAGAGCACGGTCTCGTCCTCCGGCAGCGGCTTGAAGCGCCCCATGCTGATGACCGGGATGTCGGACTTCAGGCGTGCCGCCACGGCCTGCGAGGGCTTGTAGACCACGTCCTCGCCAGCCAGGACCCCCGCCAACGTGCGCGCCTGCTCGTAGACCGGCGCCACCAGGCCCCATGTCTCGCCCTTGAACTCGATGCATTCGCCGCAGGCGTAGATATACGGGTCGCTGGTCTGGAGCCGGTCGTTGACGGCCACGCCCTTGTTGAACACCAGGCCGCATTGTTCGGCCAGA
>CAZGBW010000219.1:0-5217 GCA_964523995.1 uncultured Victivallales bacterium
CCTTCTGCCCCGTGGTCCGTCCCAGCCGGGAGCATTCCCAATACGCGGGAATCGCCAGTGTCGCTCTCGAGGATATCCACGCCGGCCGTTTCGATGCCGCCATTATCTCGACCGGCCATGACGGCGTGGATCACGATGCGCTGGCGGCGAAACTCCCGCTGGTGGTGGATTCCCGCGGTGTCTGCAAACCGGCGTCCAATGTTGTCAAGGCATGATGAGAATTGATCTACCTCCCGCCTTCATCACGGCCCTGCGCACGTTGACCCTCCTGCCGGTTTCCGGACGTGATGCGAACGTTCCGGCCGATGCGCTTTCCTGGTTTCCCGCGACGGGGGCCGTTGTCGGGATCGCGGTCTGGTTTGTGCAGGCGATCCTGGGGGCGGTTTTTCCCGTGGTACCGCCCTCCATTGCGGCCGTGGCGGTGCTCCTTGCCAGTGTGTTGCTGACGCGCGGGCTGCACCTCGACGGGCTGGCCGACTGGGCGGATGCCTTCTGGGGCGGATGGACACCCGCGCGGCGGCTGGAAATCATGAAGGATACCTCCCTCGGCACGTTCGGTACTCTGGCACTGGTCCTGGTGCTGCTGGCCAAGTGGAGCGCCATCTGCGTGCTGATCGAGGGGGATGCCGTGGTCTGGGTGATCCTTGCCTGTGTGCTGTCCCGCACGGTGCAGGTCGATATGGCCGTCTGTTTCCCGTATGCCCGACCGGAGGGGGGTACCGGCGCCGCTTTTGTGAATCACGCAAACTGGATCCACAGGCGTAACGCCTACCTGGCGGCGTTCCTGTTCACGCTGGTCCTCGGCGTCTTCACGCTACGTCCGTTCGTGTTTGCCGTCATCACGCTTGCCGCCGGACGCTTCTTCGGCCGCTCCTGCCGCAAGGCCTTCGGCGGGATTACGGGCGATATACTCGGTGCGGGCAGTGAAATCACCGAGACGCTGGTCCTGATCCTGGCCGCCGCGCTTGTATCCTGATTCGTAAACGGCTGATGCATCAAAAGAATAATATGCATATTAAGAAAGTCCGCAAAAGCCCCATCCTGAAGGATTACAAGGTGGTCATCCTGCCGGACCAGGGCGTAGTCTCCAAGGATCTGCAAGCGGCACTGAAGGCATTCACTGCCGGTGGTGGTGCCGTCATCGCCTCCTATCAAGCCTCGCTGGAAGATGGCCGGTTCACGTGTCCGGGATTGCCGGTTCGTTATGTCGAGGCCAATCCGTCCACACCCTGCTACCTGGATCTTGGCGAGACGCTTGGAAAAGGGTGGCCGCAGAGCAACTTTGTATTCTACGAGTCCAGCGCGTTTGTAAAGCCGGTCGCCGGTGCAAAGCCCTTTGGGAATCTCGTGAGTTCCTACTTCAACCGCAGCTACGATCACTTCAGTTCGCACAACCAGACGCCCTACGACAAGAGGACGGATTATCCGGTCGCGGTTGTGAAGGGGCGCTGCGCGTATATTTCCGCCGAGATCTTCAAGGCGTACCGCAATCATGCGTACTCGCTGTACAAGAGCATCCTGGCCCGTGTGCTCGAGCAGGTCCTGCCGCAGCCGCGTGTGAAGGCCGAGGCCCCCGTCAGCGATGGAAATCTCCGTCAACCGGCAGACGCGGCAGAAACGGCTGGTGGCGCACCTGGTGAACGTCCAGCCGCAACGCCGGCATATCCATGTCGAGTGGATCGAGGAGCTTTATCCGGTGCGGGATATCGCGATGGCGGTTCGGACGGGAAAGAAGCCGTCGGCGGTTTACATGGCACCCTGCGAGCGTGCGCTGCCATTCACCATGGACGGCGGGTAGTGCAACGTGGTGGTTCCGGAAGTTCGGGCTCACGAACTGGTCGTTTTCGAAGGGGTGTAGTCTGTCGTTCGCATTTGAATCGGCAATATCAGGAGGTTCCGTCATGTCCCAGGCGAGTCAATTCGATCATGTCAGTGCCGTATGCAAGGCGAATGTGTATTTCGAGGGGAAGGTGGTCAGCCATACGCTGCTCTTTCCGGATGGCAGCCGCAAGAGTATCGGGCTGATCTATCCGGGCCAGTACACCTTCAACACCGGTGCGCCGGAGACGATGGAGATCATTGCCGGTGCCTGCCGGGTGAGGATCAAGGGCGAGTCGGAGTGGACGCATTATATCGCTGGCACCTTTTTCCGCGTGGCGGCCAACTCCGCCTTTGACATTGCCGTCGAGACGGGCATCGCCGAATACATCTGCTCTTTCGAGTGAGATGACCCCGCCTCCGTATCCGGGAGGCGAACCGGTGGAGAGAGCATTACGCCGGGTCAATGGGCGTCCGGTGTGCAGTCCCGTTGTGGATATCATGGAGCAGCAGCCGGCTGAGGGCCTCGAATACGGGGCTGAAGCGCGGCATGTCCTGTCCGTCAAAACGGCGGACGAGGGTCACGTCCGTGGTGGTGCCGAAAATCAGCATTTCCCGGGCGAGCCGGAGGTCATCCCTCGTGATGTCATCGTATCCGGCCCGTTGGAGCGCACCCTCCGCGACCAGCGTCTTCGCCAGTTCCAGCACACGGCTCATGGTGGTTCCGCACAGCACATTCTCGAGGCGCGGGCAGATCAGGGCTCCGGCGTCGCTGACCATGCCGAAATTCTCTGTTGCGCCTTCGGCCAGATGGCCGGAAGCGTCGAAGGCCACCGAGAAATCCGCCCCGGCGTCGACGGCCTCCTTCTTCATCAGCACGTTCGGGAGGTAGTTGCAGTTCTTCATGGTCGCGAAGAACGGGGGCTTGAGGGGAATGGTGGAGGTGATCACGGAGGCCCCCTGCGGGTGCAGCGTCATAAACGGAGGCGGAAGGACGGAAACGATCACATAGAGCTGCGAGGCCGGGCAGTCGTAGGGGTTGACGCCGAAGCTGCCGGGGCCGCGGGAGAGGAAGACCCGAACGGCGCAGTCCCTCACGTGGGCGGCGCGGATGGTTTCGATGATGGTCTGCTGCAGCGTCGCCGGGGATTGCGGCAGTGGCAGGCTTATCATACCGGCGGACGCCTGGAGCCGTTCCAGGTGGGCTGTGAGATTATAAATGCCGCCATCCAGGCATTTGAACATCTCGAACACCCCGTCGCCACGGTGCACGAGGTGATCATCCAGCGGGATGCTCATCAGGAGCGGATCGGTGACGATGCCGCCGCTGAGGCTTGAATACATGGCCAGGTAGTTGCGCGGGTAGGGCGGTAGCGCCTGCTGCAGGCGTTCAAAATAAAGTTCACGGTTCAGAATCATGAGATTGACCCTCCGGTTCGTTTGTTGGATGGCTTCCGGTCGTGTCCGCATCGTAGCCGAATACGGATTTAAAACAGTGGACCACCACGGGCTTGACCGCGTCCGGGGTGATGCCTGGGCAGTGCAGATGCAGTGACGTTACGCCGCGATCGCGAATTCCGCAAGGGAGGATACCGGCGTAGTCCTCCATCGCCGTATCCACATTCAGGGAGAACCCGTGCATGGTCACACGCCCGGCCACCCGGATCCCCAGGGCGGCCACTTTCTCCTGTCCGATCCATACCCCCCGGTTAACCGGATCGGTCCGTCCGGTCACGCCGAAGTGAGCGAGGACCCGAATCAGCGTCATCTCGAGTCTTGAGACGTACTGGACGACGCCCCTCCCGGCACCGGAGAGCTTCAGGATCGGATAGCCGACGATCTGGCCGGGGCCGTGATAGGTGACCTGTCCTCCCCGTGTTGTGCGCACGACCCCGATGCCGCGTGCGCTTAGCGACGCTTCGGGAAGCAGTACATTGGCCGGATCGGCATTGCGACCGAGCGTGTAGACCGGATCGTGTTCCGCGAGCACAAGGGTATCGGGGGTCTCATTCCGCCGCCGGGTGGCCACCAGTGTTTCCTGAAGAGTGAAGGCCTCCGCGAACGCAATCCGTCCGAGGTCAAGAATCCGAAGGTGCATGATCCGGTTTCCTTCGCCGCCGTCGTCGCCGTCGAGGCGGTTGTCCGGGGTCGGTGCCCGCCGCTGGTGCCTGCGAATCCGGACTGGCGGCATCGGTTTCCGCGGCATGTGTCCAATACCCGAGTGTTTCCGGTTCCGCCGCCCCGGATGCCGCCCGGATTTCGAGCAATGCCAGCGATTCTGCAAAGGACTCATGGTGGATGATGCGTTTAACGGAGGTCCGGCGCCGGCCCTTTGCCTCCGCGGGTGCACCGGGTGCCTGATCCATGCGGACTTGATTTTCAAGGAGCCGCACGAGACCGAACCGAACGGCTTTCGGGATTTTATAGCGCAGGGCGATGGGGGCGATGAAGCGATCAATGAGGACCGCGTCGTTATCGCAGCCGGCCTGCTTCCGCGAAGAGGCGAGGCTGCGCATCACCGGATCGCAAAGGACCGTGCCGAGCATCAGTGCGGGCGAAGGGTTGCGCGGCCAGTGTTCTCCGGAATCCAGAGCGGCCAGATAGCGCCAGAGCGGGGCATCCGCGCCGCCGGTATTCTGCACATACGCGTCCACTTCCGGGAGCAGGACGGAGAGAAGTTTCAGTTCCCACAACAGGAAAAAGGAGGCTTCCCCGGAATGGAACGCGAACAGTTTGTAGATCTCGTCGAGCAGGCGGGCCGGAGAGGCGTGCGAAATATCCGCATAATGCCGCATAATCGCCTTGCGGGTAGCGCTTTCAATCCGGAATCCGAGCCGTGCGGCAAACCGGACCGCGCGGATCATGCGGACCGGGTCCTCCCGGAATCGGACATTGGGGTCCCCGATGGAGCGGACCAGTCCCTTGTGCAGATCATTGAGGCCGCCGACATGATCAATCAGCGAGAAATCGCTTAAGTCGTAGAAGAGGGCGTTAATCGTGAAGTCGCGTCGCCGGGCATCCTCTTCGGGGGACCCGAACTCGTTGTCGTCCCACTGGACCATGCCGCCGGGGGTGGGGGTGTCGCTGCCCGTGTTCTCGGGGGTTTTGCGGAATGTGCTGGTTTCAATGACCTTATTGGCTCCGAAGCGGATATGCGCCAGCCGGAATCGCCGTCCGACCAGGAAACAGTTCCGGAAAAGCCTTTTGATCTGGGGGGGGGGCGCATCCGTGCTGATGTCAAAATCCTTCGGTTTGTGGCCTAGAAGGATATCCCGCACCCCGCCGCCGACCAGATACGCCTTATGTCCGTTGCGGTTCAGGTGGCGCAATACACTGAGGGCGTCCGGATCAATATCCTTGCGCGAGACAGTATGTGCGGAGCGTTTAACAATGGTTGGT
>CAZGBW010000220.1:0-5206 GCA_964523995.1 uncultured Victivallales bacterium
TGGTCGTCGTGGTCGGCGGCGTCTACAAGGCCACCGTCGATACCGCCAACGGCCGTCAGCACATTCGAGAGGCGCTGGGTGTAGCGCGTGGTGTGGACGTCAAGCGACACAATCCCCGACGCACTAAGTGTTATTTCGAGGGCTGACCTCAATCATCACAATCATCATGGGCGTCGTTTTTGGTTACAATCGCACACCGGAGTTGGAGATATGCGGAATTCGATTTGAGAATGCGTTTCCTGTTTTATTATTGCACTGTACTGCATTAAAATGTAATCATAGTGCATCATGATTGACAAAGGAATCATACGACGAGTGTTGCTGGACCAGCGCGAAGAGAGCGCGATCCTGCTGAAGCGGTGTGGCGTGGCCCGCGAGTGCGAGAAGACGCTGGAGCAGGGACTGTCCGATAACCTGATCAAGATCATCACCGGCGTCAGGCGCTGCGGGAAATCCGTCCTGGCTCACCGCGTTCTGCGCGGGCAGCCCTACGGCTATGTCAACTTTGACGATGAGCGGCTGTTCAGCCTTACCACCGCCGACCTCAACAGCGTTTTGGAAGTCTTGATTGAGATCACCCCCGATATGAAATTCGTCCTGCTCGACGAGATTCAGAACATCGAGGGCTGGGAACTGTTCGCGAACCGGCTCCAGCGGCAAGGATACGTCGTCGTGTTGACGGGCAGCAACGCGCATCTGCTCAGCCGCGAACTCGCCACTCATCTGACAGGGCGGCATCTCGTGTGCGAAGTGTATCCCTATTCTTTCCGGGAGTATTTGCGCTCCCGCGGTCATGAAGCGCCCCCGGTCATCGCACGTTCCACGCGCGATCACGCCGTGCTTGCCACCCTGTTCGCCGACTACTTTGGCGCCGGAGGGTTTCCCGAGGTCGGCCAGGTGGTGAATCCGCGCGCCTACCTTCAGGACCTATATGACCGGACGCTGACCCGGGATATTGCAATGCGCCACGGGGTGCGCCACATCAGGACGTTGAAGGATATCGCCTTCTATGTGGCGAGCAACTGCGGCGGGAAGCTGACGTACCAGAATATCGCGACCGCCTATTCCCTCGGCAGCCTGCACACCGCGAAGAACTATCTGTCCTATCTCCAGGATGCCTATCTCTTTTTCGCCGTGGAGGCGTTTTCCTTCAAGGTCAAGGAGCGGACTAGGCGTCCGCGCAAGATGTACGGGATCGACCCTGCGTTGATCAGGGCTACGGCGGGTGGGGCGGACAATCGCGGATTGCTGCTTGAGAACCTGGTTTACCTGGAACTGTTGCGGCGGCGGAAAATCGTAAACTACTACGCGGATCCCCAGGGAAAACACGAGGTTGACTTCGTGAGCCGCGATCCCGAGTCAGGCGCGGTGGAATTGATACAGGTGTGCGCCGATCTCTCCCGTGCCGAAACACGGGAGCGGGAACTGCGGGGTTTGCAGCATGCCGCAACGGCGTTCCGGAGTCTGCCGGACGATAATCTTCTTCTGCTGACCATGGATTATCGAGGCGTTGAACAGGTCGCCGACCGCAGGATCGCCTGCCTGCCGGTCTGGGAATGGCTGCTGCAGGCGAGTGGCTGAGTGAAAAGGGGGACAGACTCCGGATACCCTGACACCGGATGCCGGAAGCGGTGTCGGCGTTCGCACGGAGCGGATCCCCGGCGGCCGCCTCGCGTCATGCCGTAGTCTCAAATGAGGGTGCAAGCACATCCAGTTCGCGGTCGTCGAATCCGACCTTGCCCAGCTCGTCACGCCATCCGGTCGCGACACCGGTCTGCATCCGTAAGATCAAATCATCGGCATCAACCGGCTTGAGATTGAACGTCGCCGCGACGCTCCGGAGATTGCCGAGCGCGGCAAGACGGCCCTGGGGACCGATGCTCATCGCCAGAAAATAGTCGGCCCCCACACCGGGACGCGCCAGCGAGGGCTCGACGTCGAACAGCGGTGACAGGATCAGTCCTCCCTGTTCCACCAGGAACCCGTGATTGCGGGGATGGTCGTCCGTATTGCGCACAAGGATATTAAACGCGATGCGGCAGAAGAGGCGGCGCAAGTCATCCGAGGGGCGGAGTGAATATTTCCGAATGCGCTCCGCAATCGAACGGTATGACCATCGGTCGCGGTCCCGTTCGTCCCACTGGGCCAGGCTCAAAGCGCTCAGGTACCCGCGCCGAGCCCAGCCGCCCCCCCCCGCTTGGCGGTCAAAGCGCCGCGCGAGAAAGACATCGCGGCCGCCAATGGTCCGGAGACGGATCTCCGGCACATCCAGTCCACACCGTACGGCCAGACGCAGGGTTCCGAACTCCAGGCGGGGCATGTTGATGCGATCGTTGCGGGATGGGAGTTTTGCCAGCCACAACTCGCCGTCGAGTTGCACCGTACACTTCGGGCGGGCGCCCCCCAAACTGGAGCCCTGCTCCAGCATGAGACGGCGGCGTTCATCGACCATACGCCCCGCCTCCAGATCGTCCGCCGCCATCAGAAGGTCTTTCATCTCCTGGAACTCGGGAGGTCCGAGCGTGGGCTCGGGAGCGTCCAACGCTGCACGGAAATCCAGATTGCCCACCCGGGTGGCATTGGCATGCAAGAGATAATCCACCTCGGAGAGCGACTCCACTGGGCACTTGAGGCCGGAGGCGATGACCAACCGACCCCAGTAGTCCGGCGACGCGTCGCGGAACGCGCCATACAAACCGCCGTTCGTCGCAACCGGCATGGGATCCACGCCGAGGGGCAAAGCGACAGGGTCCACGGCTAACGCGCCAGGGCGCTCCACGTAGTGACGCCCGTAGGCAAACGATCCCACGCCGGTAACGCCGTCGTGGTCGAAACGGCCGGCCGGAACAGCCGCCACTTCACCCGGAAGGTAGCAGAACACGTAGAGACTCGTTAAGGCCATCAGAAATCCAACTCCTTCTCTTGGCGACGCCGGGCTTGCTTCGGCCTACGCTGCTTTTCCAAAAAGATCCCAACCGGATCGGCCGCCGGATCGGCCACGTCTCGCGTTGTATTCCATAGCCCCAGAACCCACAAGGCTGCCAGTAGTGCGCCAGTGCCCACTCCCGGACTGCCCGTCTCTAGCCGGGACACCGTCCGTCTTTCCACGCCCATACGCTCGGCCAGTTCGGCTTGACTCCACCGCCGGCGGACGCGTGCAATCCGCACCCGTTCGCCATAGGATCGAAGTCGATCACAGACCTCACAAGGGTAAATGTCCTGTGCCATATAAAGCCCTCTTGCATCATTCCAGTGCTATATATACGCCTTATCAAGCATATGTCAAGAACCGCCCAGAGGAATTTCGTCCGCCGTCCGACCGGCCGAAAAAGTCAATCAGGCATTGTTGCCGTCCCCGAAGCCGTGATCGTTCGGATGCGATGCTCTTCAGGAGCATTGGGGTCAGCCCGGATAAGTCTCATGAACCCATGTCACGGTTGTTTCCGATGTCGTGCTGTCGTAATTTTCACTCATATCGTGTATTAAGCTGGCAGCCCAGTATCGTCGAGCCCGCTAAGCTTACAGCTCTAAAATGGCACCAAAAACGATTCTAAGCCCTGTTTGTCCATCCTTCCAATGTCATCTTATTACCATTGAGCCAATTATCGTGGTTCGACCCCAATGCCCCAACAGGACAACTCCGTTATTGGCCCGCCCAGCCTCCTTGCGCGACTCTGCTGATAAGTCCCGGGCGTTAATGCCAAAGTCCGTGGCGGCCAGGTGGCGCGATAGTGCTCGTGGCCAAGGTGTGCGAGGTCCGCAGTCAGGAAGAACATGCCGCTGCTGCGCCAGGTATTGCCCTTGGCCAGGTAGTCAAGGACGGCACGCTGCAGGCTGGTTTCCCGCGGTGCGGTCGCCGGATCAATGGGGTCACGCAGGAAGATGAACCAGAGGCCCTCGGTGCCGCCGGAGGGCAGCGGGTAAAGGTAGACGTCGCGCAGGTGCCGGACCAGGTTGGAGTCGGCCGGCAGGAAGTCTTCCAGACCGGGGTTGTAGATCCAGGAATTGCAGACAAAGGAGGCGGCTGGCGGTTCGTCCGGGAACTGGGTGGCGAAGAAGCTCGCGGCGCGGCGCATGGCCTCGGTGCAGGCCTCCGGGGTCAGGCCGCCGCCGGCGGGGATGTGCACATCAAGCACCGGCGTCCCGGGGGCCAGCACGCATTCCCACGTCTGGAGTGGGAGAGTGACGGGCTGCGGCAAGCCGACTCCGCGGGGGGTGATGGGCGTACCGGTGACGGTTTCCGTGGATTCGCTCAGGGCGGCGACCCAGGCGACGGGGCGGATTGGCAGGTCCTGCTCGCGTGGGATGAACCCCTGGGCGTCGAATTTCGCCTGGTCCGGCGCCAGGGCGATGACCTCGCCGGTGCTCCGGTGGCGATAGGCCAGCACGCCGCCGCCATAGGATTTGTACCAGAATTCCAGGCGGCCGATGCGGAAGTATTTCTCGCGGGTGTAGAGCCTGAGCCAGCCCAGTTGACTTTTGAACACGCCGAGGCGGCCGCCGTGGGCGCGGCTGTAGTTCAGCGCGAAGCAGTGCGGTTGCCTGAGGGTGTCCTGCGTCACCTGTTCGGGGATGGCCAGGCGCCGGTGGTGCTCGCGGACTCGCGGTGCGAAAGCCAGGCCCAGGAGCAGGTAAAACAAGCCGGCCTCGTCACCCAGCGCCGTGGCAAGCGTCGGAAAGCCGGATACCCAGGAGCCGTCGGCCGGTCCCTCATAGACACGCCAGGCGCAGTGTCCCGCCAGGCAGGACAGTGCCGGGTCAGAGGCAATGCGATTGGCCACGGAGACAAGCGCGGGAGCATGGGTTGGTTCGAAGCCGCAATCCGTCAGGGCGGCCCGGATGGCGTCGGGGTGCAGGAAGGCCAGGCTGTCCGCCGTGCGCGCCGCCATAGAGGCGTCCCAATGCAGTTTCACGGCGTCAAGCGTGGCGCTTTCGCCGAGGGCGGACAGGATGGCTTCGGGGGCGGGTGTCATGGTGTTGGAGTCTCCGGTGTGTTGGCGGCGGCCTAGCAGCTCTTCTCCCGCAGGAGCTGGCAGTAGTACTGCACGAGGTCCCACTTGGCGTCCGGGGCGATGCCCCGCTCCGGCTGCCACTGGTTATTCGCGTCGAGCCGCCACCCTTTGGGGTAGAGACTGGACCGGCGGATTTTGGCGTAGGTCATCAGCACCTGGCCGGTGGGCAGCAGGCGCGGCTGGCCGAAGTTCCA
>CAZGBW010000221.1:0-5200 GCA_964523995.1 uncultured Victivallales bacterium
TAAAGGGATTGCTTCACGCGTGACCAGGCAAGCCGGCCGCCCGGGGTTCCCGGGCAAAAACGAATTGGTAACTGGAGACGATGAAGCGGGTCGGGTAAGGGTATCCGAGTAAGAGTGGCGTTTAAGTGTGCGGTTAAGTGTGGGTTTAAGTGTTGTTACACTTGCTCGCACACTTCGTCGCCACCCTTTCTCGGATACGCTTACCCGAAAAACTTAAAACGACTTGCTCCCAGAGTGTGCCAAAACGGCCAAGTTATAAAGAAGCCGCTATTCGATTCGCGAGACTACCCCGTCGTCCATCCAGATGTTTCCCCAGGGGTAGGAAAGAACCTCCTGCTTTCCGGAAGACATCGTTCCGGCGGGCTTCCCGAGGAGGCGGACCGCGTCTTCCCTGGACATCCCCTTGACGGGCATGGTGCCGGGGGCCGCGGGTTTCCAGCGCGGCATCACCGCGATGCGCTTGAATTCCAGTTGCGGGGCCGTGATGGCGCTCCGGGCGGCGGCGGGCATTTTCGACAGCGGCTCCTTCGCGAGGAAGCCGAGGCGGGGTTCCGGCGACAGGTAGAACGTTCCGAAGACCCGTGCCGGTCCGCTGTTCGTGGACACCGCCTCGGTCAATGCATAGGACTGCGGGCCTTCCCCCGGTTGTTTCGTCCAGCGGGCTTTCCACTCCCGCCGCTCGGTCTTGCCGAGCCGTATCCATGTGAGTTCCGCGTTTGACTGGATGTCCAGCACCATCGTGACCCCGTCCGGCATGTCGCTGCGCCAAAGGCCCTCGATACCATCGCGCCTGGCAGGCGCGGCTGGCGCGGGGAGTACCGATGGCGACGCCCCGGCTTCTGGTAATGGCCGGTTCGTTCCATCGTCCGGTGGCGGGGAGGCCAGATGCCGGTACCAGCCTCCTCCAAGGATTGTCAAGCCGTCGGCCGATAACTCGGCCATCGCCATTTCATCGGAACGCATCCATTTTTGCGGATCGTTCCCGGAAGGCGGCAGCCCAGGCGTTGTCCATGCATTCCACTGCGAATTGCCAGCATTGGAATCCAGCAGCTTGCTGATCCCGCCCTTGTCCTGCGAGGCGGTCTGGTAGCGGATCCGCTGGGCCTTTCCCGCGACAAATTCCGCCTCGATCAAGAGATTGTCCTGTGAAAAATTCAATATACCGTAGCCGTTGGTGCGGACCTGGCCGGAAACAGGATTCCCCCATTGCGTTGAACACGCTTGCGGCGTCTCTCCGATCTGTCCTCGTGCCCCGCCCGCCCACAGGACTGCCACGACTGCCATCCGAATTGCTGCTTGTCGCATGCTCGATCGCTCCCTTTTCCCTTTACTGCAGCATCGACCAGCTGGACCAGCCTCCAGGCACCATGCGCCAGGCCGTATCGATTTGAATGCTGCGCTCGCCGCCCACCGGGTGCGGCAGTCCCGGCACGATGATGGAACCGTCCCGTATCCGCTCGTCCAGCGTCACGTCCAGTCGCGTGCGGTAGGTCCCGCTGCCAACCTGCCGGTTCAGGCGGACCTGGTTGCCAGCGGTCATATTGCCGAAGACGCTGATGAACTGCTGGTCTACCGAGTTGATGTTGTTATCAACGAAATCATTCTCGGCGTAGAGCATGGCATGGATGCTGCCGCCCGTTCCCATCGCCGTATCACCGATGTAGATGTTGCCGCTGTTCGTGCAGGACGGGTTCTTGAGCGCGATCAGGCAGAGCGCATCGGAAGGATTCTTGACAACGGTGCTGTTCATGGCCGAGTACTGCAGGTTGGTGGGGTAGCTGGCGTTGTAGTAGAACTCGTCCGAGATCGTGATATTGCCCTTGGCCACGATGGTGATGCGGGTGCCCGGTTGCCGGAACCGCATGGCGTATGTAGGTGTGGAGTGCAAGTACACGTTGCCATCGACATAGTAGAGCTTGACGTTGTCTTCAGGTCTGACGTTGATCAGCATGGTGTGCGTCCGGTCACTGTCGTTCTTTGCAACCGCAAGGCTTTCCCCCGATGGAATCGTGTTGTATGTAGAATCGGTAGGGTCTTCCAGGAAGTAGTCATCCACGGGGGTGCCGCTATTGTTAAGGACCTTCTCGTATCCCCTCGACCGGATTGATACGCCTCCGAATGTCTGCCGGTATTCGTCGTTCCCCCCCCCGGGGCTGCTTTGCGGGACATTGCGCACGAAAATGTGCTCCGGAGTCGAGGATGAGGTGATGACGCGGCCATTAGCGCTGTAATCGCTCGCCGTAACGGCCACATCATGCCCCCAGCGAGTCAGGGCGTCTCCCGGTTCCGTGCCGTTGCGATTCTGATCGTAGTACATGCGCGTCAGGTTCGGTGCGCTGACGGGGGCGTCGTTTCCGGTGGCGGCGCGCTGGCCGGTCCCCGGCGAGGGCATGCCCGAGATCGTGCCAGCCGCCTGCGTCCCGTAGTCGTAGAGGGAATTGCGGTCGTCTATGAAAGCCTCGCCCA
The DNA here is from genome assembly GCA_964523995.1 of uncultured Victivallales bacterium. Classification (GTDB taxonomy): domain Bacteria; phylum Verrucomicrobiota; class Kiritimatiellia; order UBA8416; family UBA8416; genus UBA8416. The sequence goes on from CAZGBW010000221.1 coordinate 2,467, forward strand.
GGTCATACACGCCGTTCCGGTCGGTGAAGGTTTCGCCGCTCGGATTGTAATTGCCATCGCCAGCATCCTCGTAGGCCTCTGCGGGCCAGTTGGCGGGGTAGTAATAGACTCCGCTGACCCTGTACCGGGCGGTTTTCCACGACCAGGCTCCGTTATTGTACAGCCAGTAACCGCCTGCGGGGTCATAGCGTCCGTTGATCCGCTTGCCATGCCGGGAGGCGTCCGAATCCTCTGTCCACTCCTCGCCGGCGTTGTAGACGCCGTTTCCGTTGTCCACCACGGTATCCACCCCGGCGTTGTAGACTCCGTTGCTGTTGCGGTCTATGTACTCGTCGCCGGAGTCCCGCACCTCGTTGGTGTTGGCGTCCACGAACGGCTCTCCCACGTCATAGACGCCGTTGCCGATCGTGTCCACGAACGCTTCCCCCACGTCGTACACCCCGTTGTTGTACACCCTGCTCATATTGGTGGCCATGGAGTTCGAGTACGTGTTGAAGGCGGTCTGCGACAGGGGATTCGTGAACACCTGCGTGACGTAGGCGTTGTGCCAGGTATCCGTGCCGGGATCGTAGATGCCGTCATTGTCGAAGTCGCGGATAAAGGATTCGGGCAGGCGCAGCTTGGCGTCTCCCGCCACGGTAATGTTCTTGCCGGAATAGACGTCCCCCCGTACGAAATCCGCCCCGGAACCCGTCCCGCCGATCTGCAGGACGTAGTTGGTCCGGCCTGCGGAATTACCGGCGAACATGGCGTGAGCGTAGAGCGCATGGATGCTGCGCGAGCCAGCCCCGAGGCTGACTTCGGCCCGGACCACCACCTCTCGCCCGCCGTACCGGCCTGTCGAAACCACGACGTTTGCCCCGTTCGTGTAGGTGACGGCGGTGTTGAAGCCCCAGTCGGAGGCGGTGAGCCGGTTGGTCAGGGAGAAATAGGTCCGGGACTGGTTGTAGGAGATGTTTCCTTCCGAATACGCATTGAGCTTGACGAGGGCTGCCCGCAGACCGGCGTCCGCCAGGAAACCGGCCTTCTCGCGGGCGAAATTCGCGTCTGAATTACGCCGGTAGGTCGTGGTGGCGGTCACGATGGATCCGACCGTGACCCCGGCAACAGCGAGCATCACGGCGGCGGTAACGAGGGCGAACCCCGCCCTGCGGTCTGCTTTTGATGGATTCCTGCGTGTTTTCATTGTCCCGGCTCCCTGTCTCGACACGGACGCTGCTGTTATTGCTCCACATTCCTCAGGCACACGGCGAAACGAGTGCTCGCGGCGTAGGGCCCGTCATTGGCGGCCCGGACTCCGGTCGCGGCCGGCTCCGACACGCGATATGCCACACGCAACGCATTGCTGCGTGTCTTGGTAAACACAGGCGTCGTGAAGCCGCCGGAGTCCTGGATCTCGGTCAAGCCACGTGCAACGATGGTCTCGGTCCCGTTGGTCCGCTGGATTAGCATCTGTCCGGCACGCAGGTTCGCCACGGCATTGGAATAGACCAGCCGCCCGGTGACACCGCCAGCGAACTCCAGCTCGACCCATGTGCCCTGACTGACGTCAATCGCCTTGATCTTGCGGGCGTTGCGTATGTACATGGTCAGCTTCGCCGCCGTGTTCATGGACTCGTTCTGCGACCAGGCGACCTTGGAGGCGGTGGTAGCCTGCTGGACGCACCAGATGAAGGTGCTCATCACCCCGGCCACCACGATCGTCGCGATCGAGGACGCCACCAGTATTTCGGTCAATGTGAATCCGGCCTTGCCTGCACGATGAATAGTCCTCATGGTTCTTTCCGTTTCCTGCTTATTTCTCGATGATCATGGAGAACGAGTTCGTCATGGTCCTCTTCAGCAGAGGGGAGCGGTACGTCACGTCCACATGCGCCTCGACGTACACCGCATTGGTGGAGCCGACAACGCTGCCGTCGGCGGCATGCCAGACGAGGCGGGGTTGGCGCACAATATCGAAACCCAGGCTGCTGAAGTTGGTATCGGAATTCGGGATGGTGCATGTCGGCTTGGCCAGTTCGGTCATTCCATACGCGATCATCTCCTCCATCCGCTCCTTGGCCAGCGACCGGGCCTCCGAGGCGAGTCGATTGTGTTCAGCGAACTGAACAGCCTTTTCTCCGGCGGCGAACAGGCCGCCGCAAAGCAATGTGACCAGCACCATGGCAATGACGACCTCGATCACGGTCATACCGGCCCGGTTGCTCGATCGCTGATCTTGAACGTCTCCTGTTTTCGATCCGGTTCTCATCGGGCTACCTCGTTCCACGGAACTCCCGGACCCCTGCAGGCACCGATCGCCTCGTCGCATTGTCCAGGGCGTTTCTCAACACCATTCAGTGCTAGCATAATCTATTCCTTTGTCACGTAAAGAAACATAATACAGGCTAACCTGTAGAATAGCGAATCCCGATCTTCGATGGAACCTACAATATTATCGGATTTGCAAAAACGCGATAATACAGGCATCCTGATCTCGCCGAGGTTTTGATTGATATGCCGGCGAATGATTTGGCACTTTATTTCAGCGTCGGGGGGGGGATCTCGGGTACAGCAGGTTTTCCCGAAACCTGCTGCTCTTCGTGCTTACCACGTCCACGCCAGCGGGTTGACACAACCCGCTGTACCCATAGCGCCAAATGGCCTTCCTTTGGATTTTGGCGCTGGACAAGATGTTGGCGGGCACGGCATTCTTTCCGTCATGAGCGAGGTGCAAGCAAACGCGATTCCGGAT
>CAZGBW010000222.1:0-5198 GCA_964523995.1 uncultured Victivallales bacterium
GTGCGGGTGGTGTACAGCCCGACCGGGCAGGCGGCAGACGACCGGATCCTGGAAGTTCTCCGTGAGTTCGGTGAGAAGTTCGACTATGTCGTCGTTTCCGATGACCGGTACGTCACCGGCAAGGCGGTGCAACTGGGGGCGACGGCGATGACCTCCAGCGCCTTCGGCGCGGTGTTGACCGGCGGCAAGTCGCCAACCGCGGCAACGGGCGGGGGAAAACACGCAAAGGGCCGCCGACGTACGGCAGAGGAAGACGACACCCTGCCGCCGGATGCGGCCAATGACATTACGGAATCCCTGCGGCGACTCTGGGATAAGTAGGGACTATGGTGGAACAAGTCATGAGGGATAGCGTGGAAGACACCGGCGGGACATCCATACCGGATGTGGAGGCGCTGGCCATGATCCTGCTGCCGCAGAACCCGCGCACCGATCCCGGCTCGCTGGCCACTGCCCTCGGCATCAAGGCGACCGGCGATGCCCCGCCGCTGCCGGAAATCCGGCAGGCGCTGGTCCGGCGCGCCAGGGAGCTGCCGCTGCCGGTGCTCTACGAGATGGCCACGGTTCTCCAAGGGCGGCAATGCCAACCCCTGAAGCGCTTCTTCGACGATCTGCTTCTACAGCGTGAGATGGCCCCGGACGCGGCGGACCGTAACGGGGCGCAGACCCTCATCGAGACGATTCCACCAGAGCGTTTCCCGGCAGTGCCGCGGACGCCCCCCCCGGAGGAAAGCCAGGCACTCGATCCGGAAGTCATCGACCGGCTGCTGGGGGAAGGTGGCCGGTTCGCGGCGGCGTTCCCGAATTACGAGTGCCGGGAGGGGCAGCTCCGGATGGCGCACGCGGTCGTGGATGCCTTCAACACGCAGTCGCACCTGCTGGTCGAGGCCGGCACCGGCACCGGCAAGAGCCTGGCCTACCTGATCCCGGCTGTCCAATGGGCGCTGCTGAACAAGACGCCGGTCGTGATCTCCACCAACACCAAGAACCTGCAATCGCAGCTTTTCGAAAAGGATCTGCCGCTGATCCGGTCCGTGACGGGGCTTGACTTCAAGGCGGCGCTGATCAAGGGACGCTCGAATTACCTGTGCATCCGCAAGCTGATCTATCTGCTCGATCACGCCGCCTTCGAACTGCGGGCGGGTCAGCACGAGCTGACGGCATCGGTGCTGGTTTGGATCACACAGACCCAGTCCGGCGACCTGTCGGAAATCGCCGGTCTTGAGACCCGCGGCAGCGGCGGCTATGCCGCGCTGCTCTCCTCAAGCGCGGAGGAATGCGCGGGACGCTCCTGCCGGAACTTCCGGCAGTGCTTCCTGCGACGCGCGCGGGCGCATTCCATGGCGGCGGATGTCATCGTGGCCAATCATGCGCTGGTCTTTGCCGAGATGCGGGAAAAGGCGCAGGCCATCCCCCCGCACGGGCACCTGATCCTGGACGAGGCGCACAACCTCGAGGATGCCGCCACCCGCTTTTTCTCGGTGGAAGTGTCGAAATCGCGCGTCCGGTTCCTGCTGCGGCGGCTCGGGCGCATCCGGCAGAAAGGCAGCACCGGACTGCTGGCGGCGTTCCTCCACCAGGTTGCAGGCGGGGCGATCACGGGCGACCCGGAACAGCGCGCGGCCATCGAGAAGGCCTGCCAGGCGATGAACCGGGCGGCGGACGGCGTCGAGCACGCGATCGATCCGCTCTTTACCGCCTGCGGCGGGCTGCTACTCGCCGATAGCGGCATGCGGCGACTCCGTCCGGATATCAAGGACACCGCCGAATGGAGGACGCTCAGCGAGGCCGAACAGGCACTGCGGCAGGCCGTGGCCGCCCTGGTGGACACCACCGGCGTCCTGACCGAGCGGCTGGAGGAACTGGACGCCGGGATGCTGGGGTTCAACGCCGCCTTCATCCAGGATTTCGATGCGTTGCGGGCAGGGTTCCTGGAACTGCGCGATGACATCGCCTACATCCTGGAACTGGATGTGCCGGGGATGGTTTTCTGGGCGGAAGTGGACGACCGGTTCCTCAAGACCGCCCGTCTGACCGCCGCCCCGATCGACGTCGGCGAGCGGCTCTGCGAGGCCCTCTACCGGCAGAAGCAATCCATCATCTTCACCTCGGCAACCCTGTCCGTGCGCGGCAGCTACGCGTTCCTCATGAGGCGGCTGGGACTGGACCGGATGGAAGAGGGGCGGCTGCGGACCCTGGATGTCGGCACGCCGTTCGACTATGCCCGCCAATCGGTGCTGATGGTGCCGATGTTCCTGCCGGAGCCGACGGCCTCCGATCAGGCTTACGACGCCGCGCTGGGCGCCTTCCTGGCAAGGCTCTACCGGCGCACCGGCGGCCGCGGGCTGACACTTTTCACCAGCTACACCATGCTGCAGAAGACCACAGCGGCCGTGCGCGAGGAACTGCACGGCAGCGGGATCGAGGTGCTGGCGCAGGGGGAAAGCGCCTCGCGCGAGGATCTGACCGAGCAGTTCCGATTCGATATCAGTTCCGTGCTCATGGGGACGCATTCGTTCTGGGAGGGGGTGGATGTGGTGGGCGAGGCCCTCTCGTGCGTGGTGCTGGCGAGGCTGCCCTTCGCGGTCTTCACCGATCCGGTGGTGGCGGCCCGCTGCGAGGCGCTGGAAGCGGCTGGGCAGAGCGCGTTCACCGGCTTCTCGCTGCCCAATGCGGTCATCCGGTTCCGGCAGGGCTTCGGGCGGCTGATCCGGCACCGGACCGACCGCGGACTGGTGATCGTGGCCGACCGGCGCATGATGACCAAGCGCTACGGACACTGGTTCCGCAGCAGCGTGCCCACCCCGGCGATCAAGTTCTTCGACGAGGAAACCATGCTCGATGCCGTCGAACAGTTCCTGCAAATACCGCCTTGACCCCGTTAGGAAGGTCAGGGTCCATTCCAGGAGGCGTTATTGAATTGATTGTTTTTTCCGGTTACATCCCGTATATAGCAGCATGCTTTATTCACCATTCTTCAGACACAACGCCGTCCCGGGCTCCACCCGCTGGCGGCAAGGAGACTCCTGTTGAGCGATCATATCGAAATTCCCGGCTATACGATTCTCTCCAAACTGGGGGAGGGCGCAACATCAGTCGTCTGGCTTGCCCGGCAGGAATCGCTCAACCGCGAAGTGGCCATCAAGATCCTGATGCCGCAATTTGCCACCGACACCACGGAAGTTCAGTCGTTCCTGCGCGAGGCACATGCCGTTGCAAAACTGAAGAGCCGCCACATTATCCAGGTCATTGATGTCGGGCAATACGCGGATACGATCTACCTGGTGATGGAATATGCAGAGGGTGACTCGGTCCGGAAACTGCTTGATGCAGGACGCCCCATTTCGCAGAAACAGGCTATTGGCATCGCGCTCGCCGTCGCCACCGCGTTAAACGACTCCTGGGAGGCGGAGAAGATCATCCATCGCGATATCAAGCCCGACAACATTATCCTGGATAAACGGGGAGAGGTTAAAATTGCCGACCTCGGCCTGGCAGGCTTTGTCGACACGAAGGGCCACCTGATCGGCGAAGAGCCCGGCCTCATTGCAGGAACCCCGAACTACATGTCGCCGGAACAGGCGTCCGGCAGCAGTTCGATGAACTTCACCACCGATATGTACAGTCTGGGGGCCGTGCTCTACCACATGCTGACCGGACGGATGCCGTTCCACGGACTTTCCACCCAGGACGTCATCCGGGCACAAATCGAGGATCAGATTCAACATCCCAGGGAAATCAATCCGAAACTGTCCCTGGCCTGCGCCCAGGTCATCACCAGCCTGATGATGAACGTTCCCGCGCAGCGCTATGCGGACTGGAAATCGGTGATGGCTGATTTCCAGCGGATTCTCGACGGTAGTCCCGTTCCCATGAAGACCTTGACGGGGGGGGAAAGCACCATCGCGGCCAGGCGCGATACCCGGCCAAAACTTCAGAAATCGGCCGGCGGCACCGACGCCACCGCCGGCGCGGCAAACAACGGGGCCGCACCATTGGCAAGGCCTGACGGTGCCGTCACCTCCGGATGGATGAAACACCCGCCAGTCGCCATGCTTACGATCTTCCTGGCATGGCTGTTCTACGCGCTGCTGTGGGTTCCCTGGCGTGATTCCCGGGTTCCTGAGAAACCGGCCGTTCCCCTACCCGTTCCGCCCACCGCCATCCGTCATCCGGTAGCGCCGCCAGTGCCGTCAGCGCCGGAACCCCGTAACCGACGGCCCAATCCGATTCCCGATTCCATTCCGGAAGCCCCGGTTCAGACACCGGACATCACGACGGCACCGCGCCCCGGCAACCCGCCACCCGACACCGAAGGCCAGCAACTTCTCGGCATCCTGAAAAACAGCATCGTCCACATGGCCGCATCCAGCGGGTTTGAAGCGGCGACCACTCTTTTTGAGCAGCAACGGCAAGAGCCGGCACTTGCCGGCGTCCAGGCCCAGCTTGATGAACTCGTGCGGTTTATGGCCCCGCCAAACCGCCCGCACAACCTCATCGCCGCACAGTTCAGGCAGCGCATCGGGCAGGATGCCAGTATCAAGGTTGGAAACCGGCGCGTCGACTTCCGTGTGGAGGCGGTCAACGCCGGCGTCGTCCACACGATTGTGAAAACGTCTCCGAGCAGCAACACTGCCGACTATCCGGCGGAATTGAAAATCTCCGCGCTTGAACCGGCGGAGCAACGCCGCTGGATCGGATCGACAAATACACCGGAAACGGCCTTTAGCGCAGCCATCCTGGATCTGACGGCCGAAAACTATGCGGCCGCGCTTGCCTTGGCCGGCGCCTGCGGACCGTTTGCCGATGCGATCCGGCAATTTGCCGAAAAACGACTTCCAGACAAGGTGGAATAATTCTTCCCAGGCGATGGTTGGGTGACGGGCCCTGCGGATGCAGGGCGCAGACAACACTGAATTCAGTTGCCAAAACCGATTCAATGAACCATGCTTGGCGCTCGTTCTGCAAGGAGAGATCACGATGAAACCGTTCGGAGGGAAAGTCCTGTATTTGGATCGCCACGATATCAATACCGACGAGATTATCCCCGCCAAGTACCTGACCGAAATCACCAAGGACGCACTGGCCCCGCATCTGCTGGAAGATCTCAAGCTTTGCGGCTTTTCGCAGGCGGACGCCTTCCGCGGGATTGGCGCTGTCGTCAGCCGCGCCAATTTCGGGTGCGGATCCAGCCGCGA
>CAZGBW010000223.1:0-5172 GCA_964523995.1 uncultured Victivallales bacterium
CGCACCAACCAACGGCACGGAGGCGGTTTCACGCTGCTCCTGCACATGCTCATCAGCACCGTCATCACCGTGGCGCAGGCTCGGGGAGACTGGCCCCAGTTCCGGGGGCCGACGCTCGACGGCAAGGCGGCAGACGGTCCGGCCCTGATATCGTCATGGCCCGATGACGGTCCCCCCCGGCTGTGGGTCTATGACCAGTTAGGCGAGGGCTATGCCTCTGCGGCCATAACCGACGACGGCATCTATCTTACGGGCATGGAAGGCGAAACGGGATACCTGTATGCACTGGACAACACCGGGAAGCTGAAATGGAAGACGGCCTACGGTCCCGAGTGGGAGCGCAGCTACCGGGGATCACGCACGACACCGACGGTGCATAGGGGGAAGCTGTATCTGCTAAGCGGGTACGGGCGGGCCGCCTGCTTCGACGCCGCGACCGGGCAGGAAGTCTGGGCGGTCGATACCGTCAAGACATTCGGTGCCCGGAACCTCTCGTGGGGTCTGACTGAATCCCCGCTTGTACTGGCCGACAAGGTCATCTTCAGTCCGGGCGGGCCGGATGCCGGTGTGGTGGCACTGCATCCGGACACCGGGAAGACCGTCTGGGTGTGCGAGGGTGTGAATGACCGGTCGGGATATTGCTCGCCGATTCTTGTCGAGTTCGGTGGACGCCGGATCATTATCCAGCTCATGGGGGCGACCCTTATCGGCATTGATGCCGACACGGGCAAGCTGCTGTGGCGCGAGGTGCGTCAGCCGGAACCGGCCCACAGCATACAGGCGGTGGCACCGGTTTACGCGGATGGACAATTCTACGTCACGAGTGGCTACGGGGGCCAGCGGGGGGCCATGTTCCGGTTGGATACCAGTGGCAGCACCGTGACGGTGACGCGCATCTGGCAGGATTCTGAACTGGACTGCCACCATGGCGGCTTGATCCTGCATAACGGTTTCATTTACGGGGCGGCTGATCGTAACAACCGCAACCAGTGGTTGTGTCTCGACTTCAAGAACGGGGCCGTCGTCGGGAAAATCGAGGGGGTTGGAAAGGGGTCAGTGGCCTTTGCCGGGGGGATGCTTTACACCTTGTCCGAGGGGGGGCAGATGGGGCTTGTGGATCCGGATCCGACGAAAATCCGGTTGATCAGTTCCTTCAAGGTGCCAAGTGGCGGAAGCGGACCACACTGGGCACATCCGTCGATTGCCAAGGGCCGTCTGTATATCCGGCACGGATCCAGCCTGTTCGTCTATGACCTCACCGCCCGGTAACGGCCACCGACCGTTCCCCTCGGCGTTATTCAGAATAGACGCCATCGGCCTTCATCCGCTACCCACAGTGGCGGCGGACGACCCTTGAATCAGGGGCAAAAGGTCATCTCTTCATTCTTCGTAACTGCTCAGGAGGGGTGGGTTCAGGGTTCAGGGTTCGGGGAAAAACAGGAAAGAATCGCACGTCCAGGATGTCAGTACCCCTTCTCTTGCCCGCGTTCCTCTTCGCATTTCCTGAACCCTGAACCCCTGAACCCTGTGACCTGAGTAGCGACCATTCTTCAATTGCTCTGCAATCTGCGATTCAGGAGCAAGCCAGACACCACGCGGATGCTATAGGGTCAACCCCTACCCCTGTTATGGACGCAAGGATTTGTTTGCCATAGGCCTCGCATTCATGATATGCACATAAAGTAAAGCAGATCCGATAGGTTCCTCTATGAGCATACTTCCTTCACAGCATACGTTTCATATCCCGGTCATGGGAACCGGCTTTACCGTGGATACCCCGCTGCGGGTCGCACGCTACGGCATCTCCTCGGTCATCTCCCTGGTGGACGACACCCTCATCGAGGAGATGCGGCGCGCTTACGCGACGGAGTACAACCAGCCCTTTACCCCGATCCAGAAGTATGACGAGGATTGGCGCGCCCGCCGGATCACGGAGTATCTGAATCTGGTTGACCGCATTGTCCGGCAACAGTTCGAGGCCCTCCGCGCCTCCGAATTCATTCCCGGCAGCGAGATTACCCGGTATTTCGAGCTTTTGCCGGATAGCGCTCCGCTGAAACGGCTTTATGTCCGGATGCAGTCCGCCAACGGGCAGGAGAAAGCCCGGATGGAGGCGTTGCTGCGCACGCAGATCGCCCCCGGCTGGATCAATGTCAATATCATGACGAAGCTGGACCGGGCGAATGTGGACAGGATGTGCGAACCCCTGCCCGAAATCTATTCGGACGCCCTTTCCGCGCTGCGCGGTTATGCCAACAGCACCCTGGCGTCGGGCATCGTGCTTTCAGCCGGACTCAACCGGCGCCTGTATGCCTACTTCAGTGAGTTCCCGGATTTCTTCGCCGATGAGACCGGGTGGATCCGGAAGCAGATCATTCTCAAGGTCAGCGATTACCGGTCCGCCGTCATCCAGGGTAAGTTCTTTGCCAAGAAGGGATTATGGGTTTCTGAATACCGCATGGAGTCCGGACTAAACTGCGGCGGGCATGCGTTCGCCGGGAACGGCAACCTGATCGGACCGGTTCTCGCGGAGCTGTCCTCGAAACGCCAGGAACTGGGTGACGAGTTGAGCCGCCTTTGCCGCGAATCGTTGAAAGCAATGGACAAGACGGTTCCCGAGGCGCTCGTCCCCTTCCGGGTGACCGCGCAGGGCGGCATCGGCACCGCCGCCGAGGACGCCCTGCTGCGTCGTCTTTACCAGATTGACAGCACGGGCTGGGGAACGCCGTTTCTCCTGGTTCCGGAAGCGACGCAAGTCGAACCGGATACCCTTGTCAAATTGCAGCAGGCCAAGGAAAACGATGTATATCTGAGCGATGTGTCCCCGCTCGGGGTGCCCTTCCATAATCTGCGGGTCTCGCAGAGTGAGCTGAACAAGCAACAATTGATCGAGGAGGGTAATTCCGGTAGCGCCTGCCCGCTGGGGCATCTGGTCAGCAACACGGAATTCACCGAACAGCCCATCTGCACCGCGTCGCGCCAGTACCAGGCGCTCAAGCTGGCGGAACTCAAGGCGCTGTCGCTGTCGCCGGAGGAACTGGCGGAGCAAACCCGGCGGGTCATGGCCAAGGCCTGTATCTGCAGCGATCTCGGTGATACGGCGTATGTGCTCAAGGAAATCCCCAAGGCGGGAGGCTCGTTCCCGGCCGTCTGCCCCGGGCCCAATATCGCCTATTATGACCGAGTGGCCTCCATGCGGGAAATGGTGGACCATATTTACGGGCGCGGCAACCTGATCCGCCGCACGGACCGTCCGCATATGTTCATCAAGGAACTGAATCTGAACATTGATTTCCTGTTCAACCTGATCCGCGAGACGAATGCTGGCCTCGGGAACGCCAAGGATTCGGACTTGAAGGAGTTTCGCGTCAATCTGGCCGACGGCATTGACTATTACACGGAACTGATGCCCTCGCTGACAGAGGAGTCCCCGCCCGCGCGGGCGCACATGCTCTTGCAACTGGAGGCATGCCGCCAGCGCCTGTCCGCCGTGATGGCGACACTGCTGGAGGCTCCGTTGCGCCGGAAACCCATCAAGATCCCGGCAAGGAAACCTGTTGCCGCCGAGCCGCTCTTCCCGCCAGCCGATCTTCCCGGGACCGGCGGGGAAACGTTGACTCTGCTGGTGGCGTCGCATTCCGGCAATGGCAGGAATTTTGCCAGGCAAGTCACGTCCTTTGCGCACCAGGCGGGGATCCGGGTCAGGACGGTCAATATGGGATCCTACTCGCCGGCGGCCTTGGCGGGCGAGAAGAACCTGATCGCCATCATCAGCACCTACGGGGAGGGCGATCCGCCGGTTGCCGCCGAGGTCCTGTTTGATTATCTCAAACGTCCGGAGGCGGCGCGCCTGGACCAGCTGCGGTTTTCGGTCCTGGCGCTGGGAGACAAGAGCTATATCCATTTCTGCAAGGCCGGCGTTGAGCTGGATCGCATGCTGGAGGCGTTGGGCGGCCACCGTCTTGTCGAGCGGGCGGACTGCGATGTGGACTTCCATGAGGACGCCTTGCGCTGGATCAGCGGCGTTGTTGATGCCCTTGCACCCCATAAGGACGGCGAGCCGGGCAGGCATTTCGAGCTGGAAGTCCCCGCGGACGAAGGATATTCGGCCAAGCACCCCTATGTTGCCACAGTCCTTTCCAAGATCAACCTCAACGGTCCCGGATCCACGAAGGAAACCTACCATATCGAGCTTGCCGTCGAGGGTGCCGGCATGGAGTATCACCCGGGGGATGCCTGCGGCGTCGTCTCGCAGAATTCAGAGATCCTCGTCGGGAAAATCCTATCCGCATTGCAGTTGACCGGCAGGACGGTCCCGTCAAGCGACCTCCCGCTGGAGGACGTTCTCAAGGGCATGGAATTGACGGTGCTGGTCCCTTCGGTCATCGCGCAGCACAACACCTTCGCCAGACGTCGCGATCTGGAAGCGATCCTCGCGGATGATGTTCGGTTAAAGGCATTTATCCATGGCCGTGATTTCATGGATCTGGTGAAGGAGTATCCCGTTGCGTATGCGCCGGAGGACTTGCTCAAGGTCCTCCGGCCTGCGCCACCTCGGCTTTTCTCGATCACCTCATCCCAGGTCTGCCATCCGGGCAGACTGGACCTTCTCGTCGGCGCGCTCCGTTACGACTCTCAAGGACGCGCCAGACAGGGGATGGCCTCGACGTATCTGGCGGACCGGATCCGCGTTGGCGACCGCATTCCGATTTTCATCCGTCCCAACGATGGGTTCCGGATGCCGCAGGACCCGAAGGTTCCGATCATCATGGTCGGCGCAGGGACCGGCGTTGCCCCTTTCCGCGCGTTCCTGCAGGAGCGGGCGCTGCTGCCACGTTCCGAACCGGTGGGAAAGAGCTGGCTGTTTTTCGGGAACCCGCATGTGGCGACGGATTTCCTGTTCCAGAAGGAGTGGAACGGGTATCTGAAGAGCGGGGTGCTGACGCACCTGACCACGGCATTCTCGCGCGACCAGCAGGAGAAGGTGTATGTCCACCACCGGATCCTGGAACATGCCAGCGAGGTCTACGCCTGGCTCGAGGCTGGCGCGGTCGTTTATGTCAGCGGCGGAAAGGCCATGGCGCATGAGGTCTTCACCGCGCTGGTCGAGTGCGCGCGGCGCTGCGGGCCGCTTTCCGCGGAAGACGCATGCGCCTATGGCACGAGACTCAG
>CAZGBW010000224.1:0-5165 GCA_964523995.1 uncultured Victivallales bacterium
CGTCAGCTCGCAGGTAGGCTGCGCCATGGGCTGCGCGTTTTGCGCGACGGGGCGGATGGGGTTCGTGCGCCACCTCTCGGCGTGGGAAATGGTGGACCAGGTGATCCGCATCCGCGCCGACTCGCCGCATCCGGTGCGCGGGGTCGTGTTCATGGGGATGGGCGAACCGATGCTCAATTATGACGAGGTGGTCCGCGCGGCGCGTATCCTGAGTGAACCCTGCGGGATGGCGCTGCCGGCTAAGGCGATCAGCATCTCGACGGTGGGGATTGTACCGGGCATCCGGCGGTTCACGGCCGACAAGCTGCCTTTCCGCCTGGTGGTTTCGCTGGTCAGTGCCGACCCGGAGCGGCGACGGAGTGTGCTGCCAGCGGAGCAGGCCTGGCCACTGCCGGAACTGGTGCAGGCTATCCGTGACTATCACCAGACATCGGGACTGCGGGTGACGCTGGCGTGGACGATGATCGCGGGGTTCAACGAGCGGGAGGAGGATGCGGTGCAGTTGGCGACACTCCTGCACGATCTGCCGGTCACGCTGGACCTGATCGACGTGAACGACCCGTCGGGCCGGTTCCATCCACCTTCGCCGGAGGAACTGAATGCGTTCCGCGATGCCCTGCGCCGCCACCTGGGGATGCCCGTCAACCGCCGTTACAGCGGCGGCAAGGACATCCACGCCGCCTGCGGCATGCTTGCCGCCCAAGCGGTATGACGGCGGTGTTTGCCCCCTCGCAGAATCAACTTGCCTTGATCACCGTATCGCGCTAGAAATGTGCTTATTGTAAAACACGATTTGACGATTTCACTGCACACCGACGAGGGAAGCGATGCCAGATATCAAGAACAGCAGTGAACACATTGACATAAACTGGTATCGGGTCCCCCTGGAAAAGCAAATCCTGCAGGACCTGAACCGGCGAAGCGACCTTAAAGGCCTAGCCCAGTCGATCGGACATCTCGCCCTGCTGACCCTGACGGGATTCCTGACCCTCTATAGCACAGGGAGGGGAGTATGGAGCTGGATCCTAGTGCCTCTGTTCCTCATCGTTCATGGCTCCTTCTATTGTTTCCTACTAAACGGATTTCATGAGCTGTGCCATGGAACGGTATTCGCATCCCGCCAGCTCAATGATTTCTTCCTGAAAATCTACGGTTTGCTCGGCTGGTTTAGCTATGTCAGCTTCCAGCAAAGCCATCGCCGCCATCATCGCTACACCCTGCATCCCCCCTTCGATTCGGAGGTTGTCCTGCCGATCAAACACTCGATCAAGCGTTTCTGCAAATTCGCTATCATCGGCTTGCATTTCCTATTCATTTTCCGCGGTTGTTACAAGCTCGCAAGGGGGATCATTCTCGACCCTTGGCAGCAGAAACTGTTCCCGGAATCAAAACCCGAACTCCGGAAACAGCTTATCGGCTGGGCCCGGCTCACCCTACTCGTACACGGCCTTATCATCATCGCATCCATCCTGCTGGGGATCCTTGTGCATCCCCGGTGGCTGTTGCTACCGCTCGTCACGACCTTTGCCCGAGCATTCGGGCAAGGTTTGAATTTCCTCCTGAACGAGACGCAGCATGTGGGGTTGAGCGACAACGTGCCCGACTTCAGGCTCTGTGCCCGTTCAATCCGCGTAAACCCCTTTTTCGGGTTCCTGTACTGGCAGATGCAGTATCATATCGAGCATCATATGTATGCAGCCGTACCGTTTTATAACCTGCCCCGGCTTAACCGCCTGATCAGGCACCAGCTCCCGGAGCCCCCGAATGGCGTGATAGCCACCTGGCGGCAAATCGGGCGGATTCTAGCCAGACAGAAAGCGGATCCCACCTACACCTACAAGCCGGCCTTGCCACCGATAGAATGATTGCCGGTGGCGCGGCCCCCCGGGTGCGATTTAGCTTGAACGGTGTGGAAGTTGCTTCATCAGAGAACCTTGTGAAGCCGACAACAGCACGTGCAGTGTCGCCCTGGCAGGGCGTCGTCTTTTTGTGCGTATAGCATTCCGCGCGAGGCTCTCTCTCTGGTCGCCCACAGGGTTCCGCAGGGGTGTATAGAGACCTCGGAAAGAAGGAGCACGAGGTCAGTGTACTGAAACGACTCGGTTCGACCACGCTGCGGATGGGTGAGCCCACCGGCAAAAAGGTGATCCTGGTCTACGACCAGGCCGCCATTGATTACCTGCATTGGCATAAGCAGAGAAGCCTGCCGTTCATACGGTGGCTAAGATGCCACATCTTCGGAGAGACCCCGTACGCCAAGGCGGTCGAGATCCTCAGGCCCTACATGAAGGCTTACATCACATGAAACTTCCACACCGTTCTCTTTTTGTCCCTATTTTCTTTTTTCTTCAATGCGGAGCTGACCCGCTTTCGGGTGAAGTCTGGCAGGCTTGCCTGCCGGACGCAAGCCGGAACGCGGGTCGAGTGACTGGTTCTGGCGCAAGGCGCCGCAACCAGGAGCTCGACGAAGTCAGCTCCGCATTCAAGGCGACGCAGTCGCCTTGAATGCCCACAAATCATCCTGAGCCGGGCCTCCCGGCGATAAGATGGATTTGCTGGTTGGCCGCATCCACTTCGATTCGGTCTGGAATCGAATCCGACGCGCCCACCCTCGTCACGCAAATTGCGGCGGCACGACAGCCCAAAGCCAAGGCTTTACCCTGATCGCCGCTCCGCATGAGTTCGGCGAGAAAGTAGCCAATGAAGGTATCGCCTGCGGCGGTAGTGTCAACAGCCGTTACCGCTGCTGCCGGCTGGCGAAGCAATCTGAGAGCGTCAAAATACAAAGCCCCTTGACGCCCCAAGGTCAGGACCGTTGCGGCACGGGGGAACTGCTGGGACATAGCGCGGCGTATGCCGTCCGGCGTTGTTTCCCCGGTCAACCCCTCGGCCTCGGTCTCATTAAGGATGAAGATATCCACGTCATTCAGAGGATAACCGCGAACAGCCGGAGTCATGGGTGCCGGGTTGTATACGACCCGCAACCCCTGTTGTCTGCCAATTCGGATGGCCGTTGCCACGGAGCTGGTCTCGTTCTGAATGAGCAGATAATCCCCCGGCGAGCAAGATGACACCGACTGTGCAATATGGGCATCAGTTATGGCGAAGTTCGCGCCGCCGTAAAGCACAATGGCGTTCTCACCCGTCGGCACAACCTGGATTACGGCATGTCCAGTAGCGCTTGTTGTTACGGCGATGGCCGTGATGTCGACGCCCTGGCGTTGCAGACGTTCGAGCAACCATGTGCCATCGGCGCCGACCATTCCGGCGTGCCGGACAGACACGCCGGCCCGGGCGAGTGCAATCGACTGGTTGAACCCCTTGCCGCCTGCAAATATGTCATAGTGAACACTCGCGAGCGTCTCACCTGGGCGCACGAAATGGTCGACCGTATACACATGGTCAATGTTTATTGAACCGATGTTGAGTATGTGCATCTTGCTCCCCGGCCAACGTTTAGTGTTGAGCTGCCTGGCCGGAGGCAAACAACCCTTGAAGAGCGAAGCGACTCGAAGCGGCTAGCTCCGGCCATGTCTGCTACAACACATTGTTGAACAGCACCTGTATGGGGTTATCTTTCAGGGTAATCAAGTACGGAATTCGTCGTGCAAGCGGTGTTGATGCTGCGCATGGGGGGCAGGATGAGGGTTTTCCGGGGTTGAAGGTGGGCTGCAAGGGCTTTGCAGAGCCCCGGGAGAGGCACGTTTGAGTGCGCTTTTGCTGCGGCGGTCAAAGCGGTAGCTGCGGCTGGAAATGCAGACGGTTTGGTCTGATTATAGACGGAATAGCGGCAAATGAATGCATGCAAACCGGATATTGACACACTCCGTGCCTCGCGAGGCCGTGCGGCAGGCAGGCCTGGCGGTGCGTTTCACGCCGCACTGCTTCCGGCATTCGTTCGCGACGCATCTGCTGGAGGCCGGCCAGGATATTCGCACCGTGCAGGCGCGGCTGGGCCATAGCGACGTGAAGACCACGATGATCTATACGCATGGGCTCAACAAGGGGCGGATGGGCGTGGTCAGCCCGGTGGACACGCTGTGAGGGAAGACGCTCTCTCGTCCGGCTTCATCCTCAACGGGGTTCCTGGCGGCTCAGGCAATGGAAGCTGCCCAGGCCCTGGATGATGTCGTACGCATCAAGACCGATGACCGGGCGCTCGAAGCAACGCTGCAGGATCGCCTGCGCCTCCGCATCCCGCCCGCAGCGGAAGGTCGGCATGATCACCGCCGCATTCGCAATGTAGAAGTTGGCGTAAGAGGCCGGCAGCCGCTGTCCGTCATGGTAGACCGGCTCCGGCATCGGAAGCTCGACCACCTCCAGCGGCCTCCCATCCGGCAACCGCACCGCGCGCAGCCGCTCGAGATTGTGCAGGAGCGGCGCATGGTTAACATCGATCCGATCCGTCTCGACCGCCGTCACCACCCGGGCTTCGGAGACAAACCGCGTGATGTCATCCACATGCCCGTCGGTGTCGTCCCCCGCGATCCCCTCTCCCAGCCAGATGACCTGCCCCACCCCGTAGTAGCGCCGCAACGCCGCCTCGATCTCCCCCCGCACGCACCGCGGATTGCGGTTCGGGTTCAGCAGGCAGGATTCCGTTGTCAGCAGGCTGCCAGCACCGTTGACCTCGATCGAGCCCCCCTCCATGATCAATCCCGGCTCGACGATCGGAATCCCCAGGAGACCCGCCACCCGCGATGGAACCATGGCATCCAGCGCAAACGGGTACTTCCCGCCCCAGGAATTGAAGCCCCAGTTGATGATCACCTTCTGCGCCGAGCCATCCGCGAACACGAAACAGGGCCCGTGATCACGGCACCAGGCGTCGTTCGTCGGTACCTCGTGCAGCACGATGTTGGCCATCACTGCGCCTGCCGCCGCCAGCGCCGCTCCCACCCGGCGCGCCGACTCCGCGTCCCGGATATGGATGTGCACCGCCTCGCCGGTGCTGACAACCCGCACGAACTCGTCATAAGGCGCGAAGATGTTTCCGATCCCGCCCGGCCAGGTATCGGCCGCATGGGGATAGCTCAGCCATGTGGCCCGGTGCGGCTCCCACTCCGCCGGGAGCCGATACCGCGTTGCATCTGCCGGGATCTTCATCTCTGCCTGCATCTCCATTCCTTTTGAACGCCCATCCGGTCAAGGCGGCAAACACCGCA
>CAZGBW010000225.1:0-5150 GCA_964523995.1 uncultured Victivallales bacterium
ACCGTTTTCCTGTCGCGGGTTCCTTGGTGAAACGGAAATCCGGCTTTACTTTGCGACCGGCGCCACGCTATGGTGCGGCCATGCAACACCACCCCGTTCCCCGCTCCCCCCTCCGCCTCTCCGCCATCGCACTCGGCAATGGCCCGTTCGGTACCGGACTGCCGTTCGACAAGACGGAGCGCCTCTATGCCCAGTATCGGGACGCGGGCGGAAACACCTTCGATACCGCCCACTGCTACAGCTTCTGGCTGCCTGGCTGCAACGGCATGTCCGAACGCGTCCTCGGGCAATGCATCCGCAAATGTAATGACCGCGCAAACGTCTTCATCATCACCAAGGGCGGGCATCCGGGCTCGCCGCCCAACTACCCCCGCCCCGATGCCTACCTCGCTCCCGAGGTCCTGGCGTCCGATATCCACGAGAGCCTCGAGCGCCTCGGCTTCGACGCGATCGATCTTTACCTGCTCCACCGCGACGACCCCCGCGTGCCGGTCAGCGTCATCCTGGACGCGCTGAATTCCCACATTGCCGCCGGCCGCCTCCGCGCCATCGGGGCATCCAACTGGACCACCGCCCGCCTGGCCGAGGCCAACGCCTACGCCCAAGCCAAGGGAATCCACGGGTTCGTCGCGTCGGAAACCCAATTCAGCCTCGCGCACCCCAACACCCCCGAACCGGCAACGGATCCCGCCATGCGCTTCCTGTACGACCGCGACATCGCCTGGCACACACGGACCCAGCTCCCGGTCCTCTGCTACTCCCCCGCCGCCGGCGGCTATTTCGCCAGCGACGGGACTCTCTCCAGCTACCCGTTTGAAAACGCGATATCGCGGGCCCGGCTCGTGCGCGTCCAGCAACTCGCCGCCCGGCTCCACGCCACGCCGAACCAGATCGCCCTGGCCTACGTCATGGCCCAGCCCTTCCCCGCCATCCCGATCCTCGGGACCTCCGATCCGGCCCACCTCGCCGACAGCCTCGCCTCCACCGCCATCCGGCTCGACCCCGACCAGGCCCGCTGGCTTCGCGACGGCGAGTGATCCGGCGGCGGTCTCATGGCGACAAGGGATCCCTTGGCGCGCGATTGGGGAACGTGCAGGCGACCCGGGTCCCCCCGCCGGGAAGCGGCACGACCGCAAGCCTCGCCCCGATGATATCCGCCCGATGCCGCATGATCCGCAGACCGATTCCCTGGCAGTTCCCGTCCGTCGGCAGGTGGATCCCGCTGCCATCATCCACTACCGTCACCACCCCTTCCTCCCCGCTTCGCAGCTCCACGGTGATCACGGACGGCGATGCATGCTTGATGGCATTCGTGACGGCCTCCTGCACGATGTGGAAGAGATGCGTCGCCACCGCATTGTCGTAGACCCGGTCATCCCCGATCGCCGAGAAAGCGCACGCGATCCCGTAAAGATCGCGTACCCGCTCCGTCATGCGCTGCAGTTCGGACGAAAAGGCCTCCGCATCGATGTCCACCGGGGAAAGGCCGTGGGCGATATCCCGTGCACGCGTGGCGGCCACCCCGGCAAGCTTCGAGATCTCGGACGCCCGCGGCACCAGCTTCGGATCGGTCTTGCGGATCTGGTTCTCCAGCGCCTTGGCCATCATCGCCAGGCCGGCAAGCTCCTGCCCCAGCGAGTCATGGATGTCGCGGCCGATCCGCTGCTGCTCATGCCGTCCGGCCTCGACAATCTCACGTTCCAGGCACCGGCGCTCCGTAATGTCCTGGAACGTGCCCACGATACGCCGCGATTTCCCGCTGGCATCGGTGATCACGTCTGCGATGGCAGCCACATCGATGACTTTCCCGTCTCTCTGCATGATACGGTGCTCGGATCGATAGGAGCGTCCGTTCCGGATCGCGGTCCACATCAGATCCATCACGTAATCCCGGTCCGCCGGATAGATGGCGGCCACAATGTCCGCGATACGGGGTGCCACCGGCGCGGGTGGCAGACCGTGAAGAAGGAACATTTCGTTCGACCATTCCGGCCTCTCGCTGACCAGATCCCATTCCCAGCTTCCGATACGGGCAGTGGCCTGGGCGCGGGCGAGCGCCGCCTCGCTGCGAGAGAGTCGGGCGTTGATCTCCACCAGGGCGGCCGTACGCTGCCGCACCTTGTCCTCGAGCTGGCTGCGCAGCTTCTCCTGTTCCTTCTCTGCAAGACGCTCCGCCGTGATGTCCTTGGCCGTGACCACGATCTTCAGGACATCGCCGACGATCATGCGCCACTGGCTCATGATGAGGGTGCGCAACGCCCCGCTGCCGGTCAGCACGTCGGTCTCGTACTGTCCGCCGATGCCGTGGAGAACCTCGTTCCAGCGCTCCAGCACAACGCCATGGCGATCCGGAGGAAACATCCGCATGAACCCCTTGCCGAGGATCTCCTCCCGGTTCCATCCGCAAATGGCCGTGAACGCCGGATTGATATACTCGAACCGTCCGTCTTCATCCACGATGCAGGCGACATCGTGCGGCGAGTCAAGAAAGGCTTGCAGGAAAAACGCTTCATCCTTTTCATTCACGACGTTAGTATAGCACTTGGACGATAGGCGGAAAGCGAAAAACGCCTCCCGTTGCCGCCGGGGGCGCATGGCAGATGCGTGGGTAACCCGCACCTCACAGGCAGGGGGCCGTTGGATCTAAGTAGTTCACGACAAAGTTGACGAAATAGTTATGACGGGATAGTTTACGACAAAGTTCACGAAGTGGGTGCTCTGACTGCGCATCGCTGAGTGGTGCAGGGAGGATCTTGTGTCATTTGCACACGAAAAGAGGAAATTGCGACAGCTAAACCGCTTCTCGAGCGTATCGGACAGATGACTGCGAGGAATGCCTATGGATAGCAGTGGCCTCACGCCCAATGCGATGGCACAGGAACTACCTCGTGAACATTGTCGTGAACTACCTCGAAAAACCACCTCGTGAACATTGTCGTAAACTACTCCGCATACGAAGAGCAACAAAGTCAGCCTGTTCCTGTGCTGCATGACGCAAGAGGAACCCACGCAACTGCAATGCGCCCTGCCGCCGGGTGCAACGGCGATTCGGTGCACCGCGAATGCGGTGCTATCGTGTGCAAGGGTCCAGTTTCGGGAAAACTGGACCTACCGCAACGTACGTCCAGTTGTGCCAACTGGACGCTGGGGCACAGGGCTGCACACCGAATCGCAGATGCGCCCGTTGCCACCACTGCGGAAATGCAGGTTTGACCTCCCTCCGGCAGTGCGGCATGATGCACAGCATGCGGCCGATGCCGGAGACGGAAGGAACCACCGAACTATGGATATGCAGTTACTGGAAAGCGCCTTTGTGGCCGTCGGCAAGGCCGTCGACCTCGAGGCTATCGACATGGCGCTGATTCTCGGCTCCGGCTGGAGCGATGTCGCCGAGGCCTTCGAGCCGCTGGAGGAACTGCCCTACAGCGCCATCCCCGCCATGGGCGCGCCCGGCGTCGCCGGACACCGCGGGCGGCTCCTGATCGTGCGCGCAGGCTCCCGGCGGATCCTGATCTTCCAGGGACGCCGCCACTGGTACGAGGGCCTGGGATGGACCCCCGTGGCCCTGCCGGTCTATATCGCCATCAAAGCCGGGGCCCGCGCCGCGCTGATCACCAACGCCGCCGGCGGGATCCATCCGGAGTTCGCGCCCGGCGACCTGATGCTCATCACCGACCACATCAACGCCATCGGCACCAACCCGCTGGTCGGCGCGCATTCCCCCCTCTGGGGTGAACGCTTCCCGGACCAGAGCAGGCTCTATGATCCGGAACTGAAGATCCAGTTGCGGCAGTCGGCCGCCGCCACCGGGGTCGCCCTCCGGGAGGGCGTCTACCTGGCCACCTCCGGCCCCTGCTACGAGACCCCGGCGGAAGTCCGTGTCTTCCGCGGCATGGGAGCCGATGCCGTCGGCATGTCCACCGTGCCGGAGTCGATCCTGGCGGGGGCTGCCGGTTTGCGTGTCGCCGCCGTTTCCTGCATCACCAACGCCGCCGCCGGCATGGCCGGCGCGCCGCTCGCTCACGCCGAGGTCCTCGATTCCACGCAGAAGGCCATGCCGGCCATGCGCTCCCTGCTGCACCATGCGGTTACCCATGCAAGACTCTGATTCCAACGCGGCAGCGGCAGTCGATGCCCGGCGGCAGCAGGCCGCGAGGGACGTCGTCATCCGCCTCCGGCAGGCGGGCCATACCGCCTACTGGGCGGGCGGGTGCGTGCGCGACATGCTGCTCGGCCGCCCGGCGCGCGATTACGACATCGCCACCGATGCCGTCCCCGATGCCGTCCTCGCGCTCTTCCCGCATGGCAACGCCGTCGGCAAGAGCTTCGGTGTCGTCATTGTCCCCGCAGGCGGATTCACCTTCGAAACGGCAACCTTCCGGAAGGATCACGGCGGCACCGACGGACGCCATCCCGACTCCATCTCGTTCGCCACGGCCCCGGAAGATGCCGCCCGGCGCGATTTCACGATCAACGCCATGTTCCTCGACCCCCTCGACGGCACCGTTCATGACTATGTCAACGGCCGCGCCGACCTGGACGCCCGCCTCGTCCGCTGCGTCGGCGAGCCGGACGCGCGTTTCGCCGAGGACCACCTCCGGATGCTGCGGGCGGTTCGCTTCGCCACCACGCTGGACTTTGAAATCGTGCCGGAAACCGCCGCCGCCATCAGGCGCAACGCCGCCGCCATCGAACGCATCAGCATCGAGCGCGTGCGCGATGAATTCACACGCACGCTTCTGGAGGCCCGCCACCCCGGACAGGCCCTGCGGATGCTGGACGACCTGGGGCTTCTCCCGGTATTCCTGCCGGAAGTCTCCGCCCTCAAACAACAGGAGCAACCCCCCGAGTTCCACCCCGAAGGCGACGTATTCACGCATACCGCCATGATGCTCGACGCCATGGAAGAGCGTTCCCCGGCCCTGGCGTATGCCGTGTTGCTGCACGATATCGCCAAACCGGCCACCGCGTTCCACGACGGGGTCCGGCTGCGCTTCCACGGCCACGCCGAACGCGGCGTGCCCATGGCCGAGGCCATCCTGCGCCGCCTGCGGCTGCCCAACCGCCTGATCGAGGATGTCACCGCCTGCGTCGGCCGGCACATGCACTTCATGGATGTCCAGAAAATGCGCCGCTCCACCCTGCGCCGG
>CAZGBW010000226.1:0-5145 GCA_964523995.1 uncultured Victivallales bacterium
CTTGTTGACAGGCAGGGGGGCGTTGCATAGGCTCTGGCATTCTTTGAATTTCGACGGAACGATGGACGATGTGCGGAAATCCGTGAGAATCGGATACGGTCGCGCCGCTGTAACCGGCTACGAGTCTTCAAATGCCACTGTCTCCTCACGGGGATGGGAAGGCGGGGACAAGGGTTGATGCCGGGAGTCAGAATACGCATGGCGTCCATTTCCTGAACGACAGAAATGTCAGCTCCTTCGCAGAAAGGGAGTATGGGACGGACGTAGAGTGCCCGCAGTTGCCGGCACCTTTGCGCAAGCCTTCATTCTCCTGACCGCTGTGTCTGGGGCATGGAGGCTTTTTTGTTGCGCGGGATAGCGTCGGCAAACGCACAGGACGAGAGGAGACAGGATGAGAGAGCGGGCATTGGCGTTGGTGATGGTGGCGTGCGCGGCACACGCGGCCGGGGCGGTGGAACAGGAATTGCCGGATCTGGTGGTGACCCCGACAGGGCAGGAGATATCGGCCCGGCGCATCGGGCATTCGGTGAGCACGGTGACGGCAGCGGATATCGCGGCGAACGGGTGGCGGACGCTGCCCGAGGCGCTGAGGGCGATTCCCGGCCTGCATCTCTCCCAGAGCGGTTCTCCCGGCTCGACGGTCGGGCTGGTGATCCGCGGCAGCCGCTCGTCGCAGGTCCTGGTGCTGGTGGATGGCATCCGCCTTAACGATGCCTCCGGCCCGACCCGCGAGGCGGAAACCGCCGCGATCGATCTGGCGAATGTCGAACGCATCGAGGTGCTGCGCGGTCCCCAGTCCGGCCTTTACGGCTCGGACGCGATGGCCGGGGTGATCAATATCATCACGAAGAAGGCGGACGAAGGCCTCGCCGGATCGGTGTCGGCCGAGGCCGGGTCGTACGGCACCTACCGGACGGCGGCGGAGGTGCGCTCGGGCTCGGAGAAGGTCTCCGCGACGGCGAGCGCCTCGTATCTGGCCAGCGACGGGTTCTCCGCCGCGAACCGGCGGTTTCCGGGCAACGACGAGAAAGACGGGTTCGACACGCTGAACGTGTCCGCCTCGCTCGGGGTCCAGGCGTCGGACGCCATCCGCCTCGAGGGGCGGGTCCAGGCGATCGATGCCAAGGCGGACTACGACAACGGC
Source organism: uncultured Victivallales bacterium (assembly GCA_964523995.1). Classification (GTDB taxonomy): domain Bacteria; phylum Verrucomicrobiota; class Kiritimatiellia; order UBA8416; family UBA8416; genus UBA8416. Next base: position 1,145 of record CAZGBW010000226.1, read on the forward strand.
GGCGGACCGGGGGCGGATGCCGACGGTCATGTTGCAAGCACCGAGCAGGTGCTGGGCGGGGTGAAGGGCCTGGTCGGCGAGGATTCAGCCTCCTGGCGACAGGCGCTCTCGATGAACTATTCCGGCATCGCGCGCGAGTTCGACGACATGTTCGGGAACACCACCTACGAGGGTGACAACCTCGAGGCCGAATGGAGGCATGACATCCGGATCGGCAGCGCCAACACGGTATCCGCCGGTGTGAATCTCCGCGAGGAATCCGCCAAGGCGGGCAGCGAGCGCCAGGTGTCGGCACAGAACATCGGCCTGTATCTCCAGGATCACGCCACGCTTGGTGCGTTCGACACGATTGCCGGGCTGCGTTATGACCGGCACGAGGAGTTCGGCAGCGAGCTGACCTGGCGCGCGGCCCCCTCGTACCGGGTGGCGAAGACGGGCACGCGCTTCAAGGCGTCCGTCGGTACCGGTTTCAAGGCCCCGTCGCTGTACCAGCTTTACGCCCCGGCATCGGCCTGGGGCGCGGTTGGCAACCCGGACCTTGATCCGGAAACCTCGCTGGGCTGGGATGCCGGCATCGAGCAGTCGCTCCTCTCGGAGCGCCTTGTCCTCGGGGCGACGTACTTCGCGAGCCGGGTGGAGGACCAGATCGAATTCGTCAACGGGTATGAGAATGTGAGCCGGGTGGACAGCGAGGGCGTGGAGTTGTTCGCAACCTGCCGGCCGGTGGATCGCCTGCGGCTGACGGCGAGTTACACGCGGACCGAGGCGGAAGACCGGGATGCCGGCAAGCAGTTGATCCGGGTGCCCAAGGACCGCGCCGTGCTGGGCGCGGACGCGGATGTCACCCGGCGCGTGAACGTCGGGGCCTCTGTCCTGTACCAGGGCGCGTTCGACGACCGGTATTTCGACTCCACCATGTTCTCGTCGGTGGAGGCGCGGGCCGATGCCGCCGTTGTTGTCAACCTGGCGGCGAATGTCGAGGTTTCCGACCGGGTGGCGCTGTTCGGGCGGATTGACAATCTCTTCGATGAGGACTATGAGGAGGTCTACGGGTACGGCACCGCGGGCCTTTCCGGGTACGGCGGGGTAAGGGTGACACTGTAAAGGTGGCGGCAATGGCGGCAGGAAAACAGGACGGGCGGCGTGGCGTGGCGGTCTTCTGCACGGCGCTGGTGCTGCTTTCTGTCGCCGGCTGCGGGCGGCGGGCGGGACCGCAGGATGGCGGTCCCCGTCCCGTCCCGGTGCCGGAGCGCTGGCGGATCGTCTGCGGGACGCCTGCGCTCGCCGAGCTTGTCTTTTCGCTGGGTGGCGGCGAGCGCGTTGTCGGCATCAGCGACTATACGGTCTGGCCGCCGGAGGCGCTGGCGAAGCCGAGCATCGGCGGGTGGGTGAATCCGGATCGCGAGCGGCTGACGATGCTGCGGCCGGATATCATCCTGACGCAGGGCATGCACGAGCGCCTGGCGGCGTTCGCCCAGGACATGGGGGTTCGTTTCCACAGCGTGCCGCTGGAACGATTTGCCGACATTCTCGAACAGATGGAGGCGGTAGGCGTGCTGCTCGGGATGCCGGAAAACGGACGGGCCTTGCGTGCCCGCGTGGAGACGGGTCTGGCGGAGGTGCGCGATGCCGTTGCCGCCGCCCCGCCCCGCCGGGTGGTGGTGCTGTTCGCGCGTCCCGAGGGGGATATGGCCGCACTGACCGCGATCGGTCCCGGAACCTATCTGAATGACCTGATCGAGATCGCCGGTGGCGTGAACATATTCCGGGATGCCCACGGGGATTTTCCCCAGATTTCCAAGGAATCGCTGCTGATGCGGCAACCGGAGGTGATCCTCGAGCTGCATGCGGAACCGATGACCGAGGCGCGGCGGGGGAAGGTCATGGAGGACTGGCAGGTGTTCAGCACCCTGCCCGCGGTGCGGGATGGCCGGATCGTGCTGTTGACCGACGATTTCCTGCTGATTCCGGGGCCGCGCATGGTGCTCACCGCCGGGCGGTTTGCCCGGGCAATCCATCCGGAGTGTTTCGATGAATGACCTGACGCTGAGGGCGGAGCGTGTCCGGTTCGCCTACGAGGGGGGCGCGTGGTCGCTGGCGCTGGATGCGCTGGAGCTCGGGCGGGAGCGCATGGTGTGCATCGTCGGGCCGAATGGTTCCGGGAAAAGCTCGCTGCTGCGGCTGCTGGCGGGGCTTGCCGATCCTCTCGAGGGCGGCATTCTCCTGGACGGACGCCCGCTCGCGCAGATGTCCCGGCGGGGCATCGCCCGGCGGATCGGCTTCCTGCCGCAGGAGTCCCCGTCCCTGTTTGATTTCACGGTGGAGGACGTGGTGATGATGGGGCGCTATGTGCACGGCGAGGGGTTCGGTGCCGTCACGCCGGAAGACCGCCGGGTGGTGGCGCATGCGCTGGATAGTGTTGATATCGCCGCGCTCCGGAGCCGGCCGCTCTCGCATCTTTCCGGCGGCGAGCGGCGGCGGGCGCTGATTGCCTCGGTGCTGGCGCAGGAACCCGAGCTGCTGCTGCTGGACGAGCCGACGGCGGCGCTGGATATTCATCACGCGGCCGCGGTGATGCGGCTGCTTTCCGGGTTTGGAGGGCGGCAGCCGGCGGTGGTGGTCGTGACGCACGACATCAACCTGGCTTCGCTTTTTGCGGAACGCCTGCTGCTGCTGGCCGGCGGTCGGCTGGTGGCGGACGGTCCGCCCGCCGCAGTCATCACCGCGGAGATCATGGCCGGGGCCTATGGTGACGATCTGCTGGTTGAGCGGCATCCCCAGACGGGCGGGCCGCTGGTGGTGCCGGTCCGGCATTCCGGCGGGGTGATGCCGGATTCCCGGAGGGGATAGGACAGGGAAGAGGTCTCGGATGAATGGCGGGAAAAAGGAACTGGCGAAAGCGTTGAGCGTGTACGTCCTGCTGCTGGTGGTCGTGCTGCTGGTATTGCCGTGGATCGGTGGCGAGCATCTGGCGTTCCGCGAGATCCTCGCGTACTGCCGGGGCGAGGAGACGGTGCACGGCTTCATCCTGTTCCGGCAGAGGATCCCGCGGATCCTGCTGGCCGTCATGGTCGGCGGGGCGCTCTCGATGACGGGGGCGAGCCTGCAGGTGCTGTTCCGCAATCCGCTCGCGGAACCGTGGACGCTGGGCGTTTCCGGCGGGGCGGCGATCGGCGCCTTCATCGCGCATGCGTTCCCCGTCCTGGATTTCCGGATCGGGCCGCTGCACACGACGCAGGTCTTCGCGCTGGCCGGGGCCGCCGGTGTGATGGCCATGATCTTTGCCGTGTCGCGCAGGCGCAGCGGCATGGGCGCGCAGACGCTGCTGCTCGGCGGGGTCACGATCAGCGTGCTCTCCGGGGGGATCATCATGCTGGCGATCTATTTCATATCACCCTACAAGTACATCCTGTTCACGCGCTGGATGATGGGAGGCCTGGATGCGGCCGGCTATATGCCGCTGCTCTCGTTCCTGCTGCTGGGCGCACCCGGCATCCTGCTGCTCGGCTCGCTCCTGCGCGAGTACAACCATCTATCCCTCGGCGAGGAGATGGCGCTCGGGCACGGGGTGGATGTGCGGCGGGTCAAATGGCGGACGCTGGCCGGGGCGGGGCTGGCGACGGCGGCCTGTGTCTCGGTTGCCGGGCCGATCGGGTTTGTCGGCATGATCATCCCGCACGTCGTGCGGCATTTCAGCGGGTTCGACAACCGGATCGTCCTGCCGGCGGCCTTCCTGGCAGGCGCGTCGGTGCTGGCGTTGTGCGACGGTGTTGCACGCACCGTGCTGGCCCCGACCGAAATTCCGGTCGGGGTGATCACGGCCGTGGCGGGAGGGCCGGTGTTCCTGTATCTGCTGATGCGGCGATAGGGTGGGAGCGAAACGGGGATATTGCAGTCCCTTGCCGGGCCGGAGCCACCCGGCGTCGGTGGGTCCCTAGCTGGCGGCTCGCCCGGCGGCGAGCCGGGCGGCGAGACCGGTATAGCTGGCGGGTGTCATGGCC
>CAZGBW010000227.1:0-5112 GCA_964523995.1 uncultured Victivallales bacterium
CTTGCGGTTGCTGCTGCACGAGGCCGCCGCTCCAAAGGGGATGTCGCTCCTGGATTACGGATGCGGGCGGGGCGAGTTCCTGGCCATGGCTGCCGCCGCCGGATTCGAGACCACCGGTCTCGACATGGATCCCCATTGCGTGGAGCTGGCCTGCCGCTTTGGCAGCGCAACGGTCATCTCGCCGGATGACTACCTGGAAAGCCTTCCTGCCGGAAGCGTTGACGTCATCTCCTGCTTCCATGTGCTCGAGCATGTCGAGAATCCGAAACGGCTGCTTGCCGGCATGCGCCGGGTTGCCCGCCGCTACGTGCTGCTGGCCGTTCCCAACCTGCGCTGTTCCCGGAAATGGAATACGCGCAAGCCGGAACGCGTCAATGAAGGCCATTTGCAAGGATGGGACCGGGAGACGCTGCGCAACCTTGCCGAGACGCATTGCGGACTGAGACTCGTCGCCTTCACCTCGGACATGACGAAACTGCCATCCGTCGGCAGCCGGATCTCGCGCCTGTTCGGTCCGGCGGCGGAGAAATGGGTCAGCCTGAATGTATTCTCGCGCCTCTGGCCGCTGAAGTGTATCTCGATCATCGCGTTGTTCGAAGTGCCATCGAAGACCTGAACCGGAAGCGCCGCCCGCCTGCACCTGTTATGAAAAGCACCGCCCGCCAGATCGCCGTCAATACCCTCACCGGCTGGGGCTCCGTCCTGGCGCGATCCGTCCTGGCCTTTGTGCTGGTGCCGTTCCTGCTGCTGCAGCTTGGCCGCAGCAGCTACGGGATCGTCGGACTGCTGGGGGTATTGCTCAGCTTCGCCGAGGTGGCGGATCTTGGCCTGCGGCAGGCTCTGGGCCGGGAGCTGGCCGAGCAGGCCGCCCGCGGGGACCGGCAGCGCTTCAACGAACTGGCCAGCACCGGGCTCGTGCTGACCATGGTGATCGGGTTCCTGCTGGCAACGGCCTGTATCCTCTTCACCCCGCCTCTGATCGCCTTCTTCAACGTGCCTCTCCCGATGCGGCCCATGGCCATCCGGGCGGTCCGGATCTACGGGGCGGGCGGATTCCTGCTCTCGTTCGCCGGTGCGGTGTACACCGCCGCCCTGACCAGCGCCAACCGGTTCGATCTTCGCAACAACATCGAGGCCGGCTGCCGGATCGCCACCGGGGCCGTGCTGATCCTCGGCCTGGGCATGCTCCAGAACCGACTGCTCGCCTGGGTGTGGATTACCCTGGCCGGCCAATTGATCACCGTGCTCCTGCTCGCGCTCGCCGCCCGCAGGACCATCCCGTGGATGCGCCTGGCCCCCGCGTTTGCGCGGTTGCAGACGGCCCTGTCCCTGATTCAGTTCGGGTGGAAGGTCTATGTGCTGCAACTGACCAACCTGGTGGCGGAACGGTCGGACCCGCTGGTGGTGTCCCGCTTCTTCGGTCCCGCCGGGGTCGCCCTCTATACGCCAGGGGGGCAGCTGGCCGGGATCATCCGCCCGATCCTGCTGACGCTGGCCGCCCAGTTGCACCCGCTGGCCACCCGCCAGCACGTGGCGAACGCGCTGGAGAAGCAGCAGCGCATGCTGATCGAGGGTACCCGGTTCACCCTTCTTCTCGGCTCGCTCTTCTCGGTGGGGCTGCTTGTCTTCGCGGAGCCGTTCTGCGCCTTGTGGGTCGGACGCACATTAGGCGCGGACTACCGCACGGTCGCCCTTGTCGTCCAGCTATGGGCCATTGCCGATTTCCTGGCTTGCACGGCGTCCATGCAATGGCCGATGATGCTGGGAACACGCAATCTCAACACCATGATCATCATCCACACCTCGACGGCGGCCTTGAATATCGGACTGTCTGTCTATCTTGTCGGATTCACAACACTCGGCGTGCCGGGGGCCTTGATCGGCACCTTGCTTACCGCCCTGGTCCTGCGGCCGGTCCTGGTCCTGTATGGCGCGCGTGTTTTCAAGGTGCCGATCGCGACCTTCTGCCGCAGGGCACTGCTCCGGCCGCTGCTGTTGACCGCCCTGCTGCTGCCGGTCGCCGGCGGCATACGCTTCCTGATCGCCCCGGAAAGCTACCTGGCGCTGGCGGGATGCGGGCTGGGAACCGGGATCGCCTGGTTGCTGCTGCTGGCCCTGGTGGCGTTCCCCGCAACGGAACGCCGCGCCATGGCCGCGACACTCCGGGAAACCATCTCGCGCCGTCTCCTCCGGCAGTCATAGCGCAAAGGGACAGGCGTCAATCCCCGGACAGCGCCTGCAGGGAGGTACGAAAATCGCGCAGCTCCACCTTGAGCGCCTTCCGTGCGTGGTTGAATTTGATCATCAGGAAATCGAGGCGGTCCCAGTCGTAGTCGAGTTCGACATAATACCGTGAGAAATGCCGGAACCGCATCAGCTCGCACAGGGCTGTGTATGTTGCATCCGACAGCACCGCCGGGCGTATTCCCGGAATGGCAATCCGCATACGATCAAGCAACTCCGCATGCCAGCGATCCCCTCCGATGTTGTTTTCGAAAAAACGGGCAATCCGGAAGAATATCGTTTCGCTTGCCGTATAGTAGCGGGCCAGCGCGTCGGCCACCACCACCGCCGCCACGCTGTCGCGCCCCATCGCTTTACCTTGATGCTCCAGGAATCCGGTCAAATGGTTTTCGATCCGCGCCAACACATTTTCCCCGGCATCGAGCTGTCCTAAAAGCGTCTCCAATGATTTATCATCCCCGTCAGACATTTCAGCCCCCGCATTTCAAACGTTGGTAAACACACTTGCCGTTTTGCTTGATCAACCGGGCATACTCCGGCTCGACATGTTCAATTTCAACCAGATCAACAGGGAACCGCGTCAGTTGCTCCGCTTCGCCCAGCAAGGCGAAATAACGTTCCGCCGATCCAAGCCCCTCAACAGCGATGTCGATGTCCGAAATGCCGGAAAACTGGCTGCCATCCAGAACCGACCCCCATTGATAGATTGCCTGCGGATCAAACCGGGCAATTATCATCTTGATGATTGAATCCGCATCCTGGACCGCCTGTCGCCAGAGAGCCGCGTTTTCCCGTCGGATTTTCGCGTTCTTATTCTCGATGAATTGCCGCATGTGCGACAACGTCACCGTCTGGCTGCAAAGCTCACCCTTCATGCGTCCGGTTATGCCAGATGGCGGCATTGATGTCAATTTTCATGAATGGGTCTGACCAGGACCACCCAGTCCTCCGGGCCGGTCCTTGCCTTCAGCGCAAGACGGACGTCCGTCCGCCGACAGGCCCCGGACCATTCCTTCCATCCCGCGGTCTCCAGCAGCGCGCCCACCACTGTCCGGCGGCCCAGCACCACGTCCATGGCCGGGTATGCGGATGGCGGCATTCCCGGCAGGAGGTAATGGACGACTTGACCCTCAAACGGTTTCCACAGCGACGCCTCCGGGTCATCGGACAACCCGGCAACCCCGACATGGCGGATGCCCGCCCAGCCCCCAGCCGCCTCCTTCAGGGGTCGGAAGGCGTCATGCCGTTGCGCGTACAACGTGTAAACGTCACGCATCCGCTCCGCCATAGGCGTGTTTCCCGGCAGGCGGGCTACCAGCGCCCTCCACGGGACCAGCGGACGGGAGGGCGTCAGCAACAAGGCGGACCAGGACAGGATCACGCACAGGGCGCCTGCCGCCTTGATCACGCCCGGGTAGCGCCAGCGCTCCGCCCTCAAGACGAGGAACGGCAGCGCCAGCAGCAGCGCGTAATAGGGTGCCACGATCCGGGGACTGCATTCACTGCCAAGGTTCATCAGGAAGACAACCCAGGCGGCCAGGACGCCGGTCATGGACCAGAAACGCATCGTCTTCAAGGCGGCACCTCGAGCACCCGGCCTTCTGCGGATGGAGACCAGGGAAAGAAACAGGAACGCGGTAATCCCGATGCCAAGCCCGCCATCCTCTTCCCCGGCAATTTCGCGCAGGCGGAGCGAGAACCGGGGGTATTGCCGATGCATCCATTGCAGGAACGGGCCGGAAGAACGGGACTCGCAGAACGCATTCCACGGACCGGCAACGGGATTGACCGGTGGAGAGAGCGAAGCAACCCCCGCCTGGAGCAGGTTTCCCGCCACCCCGGCCAGGGGACTGCCCGCCTTGATCCGGCTCCGGTTTCCGGGGTCACCCGCGTAATCCCCCGTCATCTTCAGATTGATCGCCGCGACCGGGATGAACGACACCACCGCGCACACCAGCAGCACCGGGATGAACCGGACCCGGAAGACACTTTGCAGATTCCGCCGCGAGACCAGCAGGAGCCCCAGCGGAAGAAGCAGCGGGACGTTGGAAAGCTTGATCCCCGAAAGCAGCGCTGCGGCTAGCGCGCCAACCCCCGTCGCCCGGAAACGCCGCTCCCGCCAGCCCTCCAGCAGGCTGGCGAATGCAATCAGGGCAAAGACCGCGCCGATCAGATCGTTTCCAGCGCCCCCCGCCTGCAGGACAAAACAATAGGCCGAAGGCAGCACCCACATCCAGGAGGCAGCCATCCGGGGCGAAAGACCGAAGCCGGTATACACACGGAACACCAGGCCGGGCATCAGCGCGAAACCAAGGAGGTTCAGGAGTGCCGCACCGACATCGGACCGCCACGCCAGGAAGAGCGGGTACCATATCCATTCAAAGCCGGCACCGCTGTAGTTGAGCCGGGGGTCGGCGCCTTCGATCCAGAACCACCCTCCCTGCGCCCACCAGTGCAGCAACCGCGGGAACCGATAGGTCAAATGATCGTAGTTGCTGGGACTCGGATGCAGGATGACCGAGAGCAGCAGCAGCGCGAACGTGGTGGTGTACAGGAGAGGGAGAACCCGTCTGCCGTGGCGGCGGAAGCGGGGCAGGCGCAGGGTCGGCGCACCCTCCCGCCAGTACAGGACAAAGGACAGGGCCAGCGCGAATGCCAGCAGCACACCCCAGAGCAACCCCGGGGAAGCGAGCCACCCCAGCCAGGAGCAGGTCCATGCCGCGAGGGTTGCGGCCGCCGCGTAGATAACCAGCAGGTCAACCGCTAGGGATGGACGCGTCTGTCTATGGGTCGTCCGCTCAATCATGACCGGCCCACTATAGGCGGCGGCGCGCTCCAGTTCAATCCCGAATCGGTTCCAGGCGCACG
>CAZGBW010000228.1:0-5069 GCA_964523995.1 uncultured Victivallales bacterium
GCTGGGCATCCGGCGCAACGCTGATATGATGCTCCCCGTGAATGAGGAGACCTTCTATCCGGCGGGGGCGGATGACGCCCTGGAGTGGATCGCCGTGCTTTGCGCCGCCGATCTGGACTACCGCCTGTCGCGCGACACGGGCCGGGGCTGGCTGCTGCATGTTCCCGCGGAACAGGCGGCCGTGGCCTGGGCGGAACTGTGCGCCTTCGAGAACGAGCGCAGGAACCCGCCACCACCACCGCCCGCGACGGTACCCTGCTCCGCATCCAAAGCGGCACCCGCCGATGCCGCCCCGCTCTGGACGGTCTTCTGGGCCGCCTATGCGCTGGCCGTCTTCTATCTCTGGACCGGGCCGTACGACGGTACGATTCCCCTTTTCCAGGCGGGCTGCGCCGATGCCGGGAACATCATGGCGGGTCAATGGTGGCGCAATATCACGGCGCTGACGCTGCATTCAAGCCTGCCGCACCTGCTGGCGAATGTGTTCTTCATTCTTGCCGTCGGGCAGGCGGTTGTACATGCCTTCGGCCGCGGACTCGGGCTGATGCTGATGCTTGGAGGAGGCATCCTCGGCAACGCGGCGGCCGCGTATACCTCCGGGCCGGGGCAGGTCAGCGTCGGGGCCTCGACCCTGTGCTTCGCGGCGCTCGGCATCATGAGCACCCGGCAGACGACCGTCGCCTTCCGCCGCTGGAGACGCCTGCGGGCGGTCTGGAAGCGGATCTGGCTACCAATGGCTGCCGGACTGGCCCTGCTGGGCATGATGGGGGCGGGTGAGCAAAGCGACCTCGCCGCCCATGCCTTCGGGTTTGCCGCCGGCGCGGCCCTGGCACTGCCATTCTGCACCCCGTCCACCCCTCCGCACCTATCCCCGCCGACCCAGTGGACACTGACCGTCCTGGCCGCCCTGATCCCCCTGGTCGGCTGGGCCTTCGCGATGCTCGCCTGAGCATCAGGCGCGCTGCAATTCCCGCGCCCGGACCAGCCAGATGCAGATTTCATAAAGAAGGATCAGCGGTGCGGCCATCAGCACCTGCGAGAATGGATCTGGCGGCGTCATGAGCATCCCGACCACCAGCATGGCCACCGTCACATGCCGCCGCTTGTCGCGCATCTGGCGGGAATTGATAATGCCGATACTACCGAGGATATACACCAGCAGCGGCAGTTGAAATGTGGCGCCGAAGGCCAGCAGCAGCTTGAGCACAAACGAGACATAGCCTGCCATATCCCAGAACGCCGCCGGGGTTCCCATCCAGTCTTCGATCTGCGCCATGAGCTGCAGGGCCACCGGCACGGTCCATTGCCAGGCCATCCATACCCCGAAGGCGAACAGGCCAAGCGAGGCGCATCCTCCCCTGAGGATGGCACGCTTCTCGCGAACCGAGAGCCCCGGAAAGACAAAACTCCCCGCGGCGGCAATGATGAACGGGAAACTGATCAGCAGTCCCGACCAGAGCACCGTGTTCAGCATGATCGCCATGCCCCCCCCCACCTGCGTGATCTGCAGCGCCGTGGCCAGCCCGGCCCGCCGATAGGGGATTTTCAGTAGTGCAACGACATACGGAGCCAGCGGGATGGCCACCAGCATCCCCGCCACCAGGAACAGGCCTGCCCACATCAGCACCCGCCGCAGATCCTCAAGATGCTCGATGAACGGCTTGACCAGCGGATCCGGCTTTCGGTCTTCATCCATCGCCACCGCCTCTTTCCCGATTCGCGGCCAACCCCGGTTCAATACGTTCCCAGACGCAGGCCCTCATCCACAAAGAACCGGTAGGTCTCGTAGGTGCAGGTCTCGGGAATGGAATGGTCGCTGTGCAGGATGTAGCCGTTGTTCGATTTCAGGACGGGGATCTTGAGGGCCAGTTCCGCACGGATGGCATCACGGTCGTTCTTGACAAGGTTGCGCGCGTCCATGCCCCCGCAAAGCGAGAGACGGTCGCCGTAGTTCCGGTGAATGCGCAGCGGGTCCATGCCGGCCTTGACCTCGATGACCTGCAGACAGTCAATCCCGGCCTCCAGCATGTGCGGCAGCAGCGGTTCCACAAATCCGCAGGAGTGCATGATCACCGGCAGGCCATGCCCGTGGCAGAAATCAACCGTCTTGCGATGGGCGGGATAGATCAGCTCGCGATACATGTCGGGTGACATGAACGGACGCTCCTTGAAGCCCATGTCCTCGTAGAACCAGATGCCGTCGGGCTTCCCCTCCCTGGCGAAAAGGGTCTCCAGCAGGTGAATGATAAGATCGGCATAGGTGTTCGCCATATCCGCAACCCAGTCCGGATCCAGCGCCATGCCGACCAGCATGTGCTCATGCCCGCAGACCGGGTGCATGCACTCGAAGACATTGACGCCACCCCAGCAGAAGAACCGGTTCCTTGCCGCCGCGGCACTCCTGGCCTGGCGGTAGACTTCGAAATTGATCCGCCGCTCGTAATCCTCGCTCCGGAGCAGCTTCGGCTTGATCAGCGCCTCCCACGCCTGGCGCTCCTTCACATCGTAATCCACATGCTCCGGCGTGGTATCGTGCAGCTTATGGCGGCGCAGCGTGGCGTAATTCCCGTCCTTGACCAGCCTGGTTTCGGCTGTTTCCTCAAGCGTGATCGGAACGAAATCCAGATCCGCAAGGGGCGTGCAGACCCAGGACAAACTGATGTCGAAACCGAAATGATCGGCCAGGTCCTCCCCTTCCCGGATGTGCCCCTGCTCAAGCCAAAGCTTGCAGGTATCCCCCCAGAAGTGTTCGAAGAGACCGATGCGGTCCACTGGCTGGCGCTTCAAGATCCTGCTGATCCGTTCAATTCCTGTCATCATCATGGTCCTCCTCTGATGGCTCGTCCTCTCCAGACTGGGTGGATATAGACTCCCCGGTCACGTCCGGTGATCGGGGCTCGCAACAATCATAGGGATCCCTGGAGGGATCCTGAACGGCTTCCGCCGTGTCGTCGAGGACACCGTCCGCATCCGGAGATTTGAAAGGCGCCTTTTTACCGCCATCATCAAGATCAAGGGACATGACCTGCGAGCGGAACTCCTCGGATGCTTTCCGCAGTTCGCCGAGCATCCGCCCGAGTAACCGGGCGATTTCCGGCAGCTTGCGCGGTCCGAAAAGCACCAGCACGGCGGCCAGGATCACCAGCAGCTCCAGCGGTCCCGTGGAACCACCCAGAAACAGCAGGGGCGGCAGGATGATCATGGCATTTGCCTGCGGAGATCTACTTGTTGAAGAGCGAGAACACACCGCGGCGGTTCTTGCTCCAAGCGGCCTCGTTGTGCTCCGGATCGAGCGGCTGCTCCTGGCCAAAGCTGCGCGTATGGATGCGGTCACCGGCCACGCCGAGCGAGATCAGGTAGGCACGAACCGCCAATGCGCGATGCTCGCCAAGCGAAAGGTTGTACTCGCGGCTGCCGCGCTCATCGCAGTGTCCATCCACGACAACCGTCACATCGGGACTGCGGAGCATGTAATTCGCGACCTCCTCGATCTTGCGACGCTCGCTGTCCGCGATCTTGAAACTGTCATAGGAGAACGCCACATTCTCGAACTGCACGTCGGTGATAGGAGTTCCGAATTCGCCGCGCGGCGCCAGGGAATAGCCACCATCAAGCGGGTTCAGCGGATCCAGGACGTCATCGCCCGCTGCTCCCGCCGGTCCTCCCTTGGATCGGCAGCCCGCCGCTCCCGCCACCATCACCGCCACCGCCACCGCACTGAACACTGCCCGCATTGCACCGCTTCTCATTTCTGCTCTCCTGCTGTTTGCCCCGTCTGGATTGCCACGCATCAGCGCGGCGACCATGCCGGAAAATACCAATCGCCCTTCAAATCCGTTAACCGTACCTGACTGTCACCCATCGTGTCAAGAATGTACACGGAAGATGCATATCCTTCCGTTCGCGAATACACGATATGCCGGGAATCCGGTGCCCAGGACGGGCTGTCGTGGTTTGCCACTGCCGCTGTGACCTGTGACTCCGTCCGCGTTTTCGGATCGTAGATGCAGAGCTGATAGCGCCCTTCCCGGCGGCTGCTGTAGACCAGCCGGCCATCCGGCCCCCAGGACGGCGACACGTTCTCGTTGCCGCGGAACGAGATCCGGACCGGCGCACCACCGGAACGACTGGCCACATAAAGCTGCGGAGACCCGGTCGAGTCGGAAACAAAGGCGAGCTGCCGCCCGTCCGGCGACCAGCAGGGGCTGGCCTCGGCGGCATTGGGCGTCCGGGTGATCCGCGATAATTGCCCGCTTCCCAGCTCCAGCGTGTAGACTTCCGGATTCCCGTCCTTCGAGAGCACCAGCGCCAGGAAGCGCCCGTCCGGCGAAACCTTCGCGCCCGCGTTGACCCCCGGATAGCCCGCCGCACGGGTGCGCCGCCCTCCCTCCAGGTCAATCCGGTAGACATCGGGGAATCCGCGGACAAACGAGGTGTAGAAGACCGTGCGCGCATCCGGGGACCAGGCAGGAGCAAGACAGGGGGCACCGTCACGGGTGAGTTGCACAAGATCATTGCCGCCGACACCGATCACGTAAAGGTCCTTCTTGCCTTCACGGGAGCCAACCATGACAATCCGGGTCGCGGCAATACCCTTGACGCCCTTGACCGCCTCGACGATCGCATCCGCCAGCACATGGGCCTGCACATGCGGACGCGAGGTCTCGCCGCGGTAGACACGGGAGAAGTAGGATTTCCGTGTGGCGGCATTCAGCACCTCGGCCTGCGCCTCCAGTGATGCGCCGGACGACCGGCAGGTCCCGATGACCTGGATGGCGGCCGCCGTGCCAGGCGTGACCGTGAACCAGCCCGAGCGGTTCAGGTCGGATCGCAGTGTCTCCACAAACTGCCGCTCCGCCGCGCCCGCGCCCGCCGACAAGCCCGCCAGCGAGATCGTGATCTTGCCGTCGGACCCTTCGCCGACAATACGAATATCCTGCGCCAAGGCGCTCAACGCCAGTGCACCGGACACCACAAGAAAACTGCTGAAGCGATAAAAACTCATCCGGCTAGCGTATACAAACCGACCTGCACTCCGCAATCCCATTTTATCATTGCCCGGTAATCGG
>CAZGBW010000229.1:0-5054 GCA_964523995.1 uncultured Victivallales bacterium
GAGCCGCGCGCTGCTTTCGTACACTCCCCCCTGTGAAAGCGAAACAAGGTGTCACGAAAGGACTGCACGAAGGAGGTTTGCGCAAGTGAAAACGAATCGGGGAATCAGCCTGGCTCTGGCAGCGTTCGCCGGGATACTGGGACTATGCACTGTCGCGGAAGCCGCAAGCACGTTCACCGTGATTAACTCAGGGTTCACGGCTTACGTGATCGACGGCAGCGACAATCCGACCCTGAATCTCGTGCGAGGGTCCAACTACACCTTCAACGTCCAAACCACCGGACATCCGTTCTGGATCAAGTCCGTGCGCGGAACGGGTACCGGCAACGCATACAACGACGGGGTGACTGGGAACGGGACGCAGAGCGGGATCCTGACCTTCCTGGTTCCGTTGAATGCCTCCACGCAACTCTTCTACAATTGTCAGTTTCATGCGTCCATGACCGGGGACATCCGGATCAGCGACCCGCCGGCGCCGCCGGGTATCCCCAGCCAAGCCACGCTCAATTCTGCCTCGGACACCTTTCTTGTCAGTAGCGCGCCCGATAACAATGCTGGCACCGATACGGGAGTTGCCGCGGGCCGCGATGGTAACGCCGGAATTCGCCGAGGGCTGATACGCTTCGACCTGAGCGGAATCCCGGCAGGCTCCACCGTAACATCCGCATGGTTGCGGTTGACGGTGACCAAGGTGCCGCCGACACCCGTTGCATCGACGTTTGACATCTTGCGCCTGTTGGCGGCGTGGGGTGAAGGAAGCAAGGCCAGCGGGTCCGGCAACAACGGCGCGGCCGCCACCTCCGGCGAGGCCTCTTGGAATTCACGCCTTCACGCAACAACGGCCTGGACCGTGGCTGGTGCGTTGGCCGATGCGGCGGGGGCGCCCAGTGCGTCGAGCGCGGTGAATGCGCTGGGTGACTATACTTGGTCCGGTTCAAGCCTGGTCGCGGATGTGCAGGCGTGGGTGAGCAATCCAACAACCAATTTCGGTTGGATCCTGCGATCACAGGACGAAACCACACCCCGCACGGTGCGCGACTTCGGCAGCCGCGAATCGGGCAATCCGCCGATCCTCTCCATCGGCTACCTGGCCCCTGCCGTCTCCAACACCGCGCCCACGGTCAGCGTCTTCAACCCCACCAACGGGGCGGTCTTCCTCGCGCCGGCCTCGGTTCTGATCGAGGCATCGGCCACGGACAATGTCAGTGTGGCCAGCGTCGCGTTCTTTGACGGAGCCTCGCTGCTGGGTACGGACAACAGCGGGCCGGCGTACTCCGTCAACGCCAACCTCTTCCCCGGCGGCCACCTGCTGACGGCGGTGGCCACCGACAACGAAGGACTCATGTCCACGTCGGCCGCCGTGTCCATCACCGTGGCCAGCACGATCATCACCAACCCGTTCGCCGAGCGCATCCCGAAGGGCAGTCTGGGCGTGGAAGTGAAGACCATCGCCGACGGCATGGCCTCGCCGCTGGGCATGGGCGTGCCGGACGACGGCAGTGGGCGCATGTTCGTGTACGACCAGGACGGGCGGGTGTGGGTGGTCACCGAGGCCGGGGGGCGGTGGGCCGCGCCGCTGCTGGATATCCGTGCGCGCCTGGTGACCCTCGGTGCCTACGACGAGCGAGGCCTGCTCGGGTTTGCCGTCCATCCGGACTTCGCCAACAACCCCCGCGTTTACACCTACTCCTCGGAGCCGCTCAGCGGGACGGCCGACTTTGCGAACGGGCTGGGCACCACCAACAACCACCACTCCGTGATTGCCGAGTGGCAGATCAGCGCCGGTGACTCCAACCTCGTGGACACGGCGACCCGGCGGGAGATCATGCGCATCGACCAGCCCCAGTCCAACCACAACGGCGGGGCCATGCACTTCGGGCCGGACGGCCTTCTCTACATCGTGTTCGGGGACGGCGGCAGCGCCAACGACGTGGCCTTGGGGCACGTCCCCGGCGGCAACGGGCAAGCGACGAACAACCTCTGGGGAAGCATCATCCGCATCGACGTGGACGGCAACACCTCGGCCAACGGGCAGTACGGGATTCCCGCAAGCAATCCCTTCACCGGCACGGGCGGGTTGGACGAGATTTATGCCTACGGCCTGCGCAATCCCTTCGCCTTCAGCTTCGACAGCGCGGGCGGCGCCCTCTATTTGGCCGACGTGGGGCAGGGGAAGGTGGAGGAAGTCAATGTGGTGACCTCCGGCGGTAACTATGGCTGGAACATCAAGGAGGGCACGTTCTGGTTCGATGGAGCAGGCAATATCGTGACGGCCCCCGTGCGCCCGGTGCCGCCCGGCCTGATCGATCCCATCGCGCAGTACGATCACGACGACGGCCAGGCGGTGATCGGCGGATATGTCTACCGCGGGGCCGCCATCAGCGGCTTGGCCGGCCGGTATGTTTTTGGCGACTGGGGATCGTTTGGGATTCCCAGCGGACGCATCTACTATCTCGACGCGACCAACGGCGTGAATGAGATGCGGCTGGGGCGCGAGGACCGCCCGCTGGGCTTGTGGACCAAGGGCTGGGGCCAGGATGCCGCCGGCGAAATGTATCTCTTCGGGTCCAAGATGCTCGGGCCCAGCGGCGCGACCGGCCGCATGTTGAAGCTGGTGCCGCTCCCCGACCCGCTGGCGATGGAGCAGGTTGCCACGGCAGCCAGCGGCACGCTGGACATAGGTTGGAGCGGCGGGGCCGGCCCGGTATCGGTCCAGCGCAAGAACGCACTGCGGGAGGCGTATTGGATGGATGCGGCGGTGACGAACGCGGCGGTGTATCAGGCCTCGATGGAAAGGCGCGAAGGCTTCTTTCGGACCCTGGATGTGGGCCACACGCCACCCATCCTCTTCTCGGCCTACCTGGCCAGCGACTTTGAGGTTCCGTCGGCTGCTTCTCCCGCCGGCGGCCTGGGCTTGTTCAGCCTCGATGGCAACACCCTGACCTTCTGTCTGAGTTACGCGGGACTGAGCGGTAGCGCCACCGCCTCCCATATTCATGGGCCGGCGGCGCCGGGGGTCAATGGCCCGGTGCTGGTCAACCTGCAGGCTTTCAATGGGGGATCCTTCGGGTCCGCCGGAACGCTCTCCGGCGTGCTGGTCCTCACCGATACACAGAAGGCGCACGTTCTTTCGGGGAACACCTACGTCAACCTGCATACGCCCAGCTTCCCGGGCGGCGAAATCCGGGGCCAACTCGTGCCGGTCCTGATGCAGGCTGAATTGAACGGGGCCAACGGGATACCACCCGTTCCCGGCACCGGCGGGGGTGGCTTGGCCACGATGGCGCTGGTCGGCAATGTCTTGAGCATGAATCTTACCTACGGCGGCTTGAGCGGGCCGGCCACGGCTGCGCACATACACGGCCCGGCCGGCATGGGCGCGAACGCCGGAGTGTTGGCCGACCTCGCCGGGTTGGTGGACGGCGCGTTCGGTGCAGCCGGGAGTCTTTCCGGAAAGCTGGTGCTCAATCCGGCGCAGCTTGGCGCGGTGTACAGCGGTCTCGCCTACATCAACATCCACACCGGCGCCAATCCCGGCGGAGAGATTCGCGGGCAGATCCTGCGGAAGCCCTCCGCCGTTCCCCTGACCGCCTCGCTGAGCGGCCTGGCAGAACGGCCGACGCCCGTCACAACGTCGGCGACTGGATCGGCCACCCTCGTGCTGGAGGGCGACGTGCTGAGCTTCAACATCCAGTATGAGGGGCTGTCCGGCGCCGCGACCGCCGCGCACCTTCACGGGCCGGCCGCCGCGTCCGGATCGGCCGGCGTGCTGATCGACCTTGCCCCCTTCAGCGGATCGGGCTTCGGCGCCAGCGGCACGCTCTCCGGATCGGCGGTGGTATCGTCCGCGGTGCGCAACCATCTGCTGGCCGCGCAGACGTACCTGAACATCCACACGTCGGCTAATCCCGGAGGGGAAATCCGCGGCCAGGTGGCCTCGGTGGCCATGATGTGCCACCTCAGCGGCGCGAACGAGCGGCCGGCCGCCGTCGTCACGCCGGGTAGCGGTCTCGGCGTGCTGGCTCTCGCCGGCTCCACCCTGGACCTGGTGGTGGCGTACCGTGGCTTAACCACCAACGCCACGGCGGCGCACATCCATGGGCCGGCCAGCCTGTTTGGGACGGCTGGCGTGCTGGTGGATCTGGGCACGCTGCACGTAGGCACGCTGGGTACTGCCGGCGTTTACCGCGGTGCGGCCACGCTGACGCCGGATCAACTTGGGCACGTCATCGATGGACAGACCTACATCAACGTCCACACGTCGCTGAATCCCGCGGGCGAGATCCGCGGTCAAATCCAGCGCTAGCCCAGGCGGGGGTACCGGCCCAGGTCGGGCCGCACGGACTTCACGGTTTGCATGGCGGGCGACGGATTTAGATGACCATGGACTACTGCAGTCACAAGGAGGGATTGGGTGTCTCCGGCACGGAGACCGCTTGCCGGCATGAGTCGCAGATAACCTGTGTCGCCTGCCGCCATGGCAGTTGCGGGGATGTGTATCATCTGTTTTGCCGCTTCATAACCCTGGCCGATCCCGTTCGGCAGGGGAGAGAATGCGCGTTTCAGGCCTATTGGTGCCCGGCCTGCCGCGGCCTGAACTGTGTTCCGTGCCTCGATCTGCTCGATGATTTTCCCGATCCGCCGGTCTATGCCTGCCGGCGCTGTGGTGGCCCGATCAAGGTTCTGGCTTTAAACGGCAGCAACAAAGAGCACGCCGTCGAGATCATGGAAGTCTGCATTATGAGTGAAGCGCGCGGGGGGGACGAGGTCCCGGCTGACCCGATGGGAACCCTGCAACAGTGGATCGCCGAGATCCTTGATCGAGAGTACGCCGACGCGGAGCACAAGACGAAGGAGCCCTTGTACTGGGGTGATACCGGAGGATGCGTCGCCACGGCTGCCTTCTGCGCGAAGAGAGCGATGGCTGCGGTGGCGATCGATCCCGATCTGCATGCGTACCTCGACCGCCTCGACGCGGCGCTTTCGGATGCGCTTCAGAAATACCGTGCTGACCATGAGGACACCGATGGATTCGGCGCCGCGACATTCCACGG
>CAZGBW010000230.1:0-5019 GCA_964523995.1 uncultured Victivallales bacterium
CAAGGACGCGTTCATGGATGTGGGCGAAGTCCGGCTGCGCGACGAGCTTGCCGTCAACGCCTTTGCGCCGATGTTCCTGACCCGGGCGTTTGCCAGGCAATGCGCGGCGGCGGGCCCGTGCGGTTCGCCGGTCGCCAAGGTGGTCAATCTGCTGGATCGCCGGGTGGCCGGGTTGGAAAAGGGGATGCTGCCGTATCTGCTTTCCAAGAGAATGTTGCTGGACTATACCCGAATCGCGGCCCTGGAGCTGGGGCCGCGGATCAGTGTGAATGCCGTGGCCCCGGGACCGGTACTGGCACCACCGGGGAAGGGCGAGGCCTATCTGCATGACCATGCCGGACCCATGGTGCTCGGGCGGCGCCCCTCGCCCGCGGATGTGGCGGCGGCGGTGCTGTATCTGCTCGAGGCGGATTCGGTTACCGGACAGGTGATCTACGTGGACGCGGGACAGCATCTCTTGTAGTGGTGGAAGACTTGGAAACGGAGGGTTGGTATGAGCGATCGGATTTTCATCAGGGAGCTTCGGGTGCCCTGCATTATCGGGATCAATCCGCGCGAGCGGGTGGAACCCCAGGATGTGGTGATCAACATCCGGATGGATTGTGATTTGGCGACGGCTTGTGCGTCCGACGCGATCGGGGATACCGTGAATTACAAGACGTTGAAGGATGAGCTGATGGCCTTCTGCAGCCAGAGCTCGTTCTTCCTGATCGAGCGGCTTGCCGATGAGATCGCCTCGCGCTGCCTGCGGTCGGAGCGGGTGCGGCGGGTGACGGTCAGTGTTGACAAGCCGGGAGCGCTGACCGGTGCGCGCAGCGTCGCGGTGGAAGTGGAGCGCAGCCGTGACTGATCTCCGCCGCGTGCATGTGACCGGCGTGGCCGGTGTCGGAATGAGTGCCGTCGCGCAGGCGGCATTGGGCGCGGGTATGGCGGTCAGCGGTTCCGATCGCTACAACGATGGCGGCGAGTCGCTCCCGGTCCT
Organism: uncultured Victivallales bacterium; assembly: GCA_964523995.1. Classification (GTDB taxonomy): domain Bacteria; phylum Verrucomicrobiota; class Kiritimatiellia; order UBA8416; family UBA8416; genus UBA8416. The sequence goes on from CAZGBW010000230.1 coordinate 983, forward strand.
CGCGCAGTTGCGCGGGGCGGGGGTTGTCCTGTATCCGCAGGATGGTTCCGGTGTGCGTGCCGGGACAGACGCCGTCGTTGTCAGCACGGCGATCGAGTCCGACAACCCGGACCTGGCCGCCGCGGCGTCGGACGGCGTTCCGGTGCTGCACCGGTCGGCGCTGCTGGCCCGCCTGGCGGAGGGGCACTGCTGCCTGGCGGTGGCGGGGACCTGTGGCAAGAGCACCGTGACCGGAATGGCTGGCTGGATCCTCGAGCAGGCGGGACTCGACCCGACGGTGGTCAACGGTGCGCCGGTCATCAACTGGCAGTCCGATGCGCGTGTCGGCAATGTGCGCACCGGCAGGAGCGATCTCTGGGTGATCGAGGCCGACGAGAGCGACCGTTCGCTTCTGAATTACAGGCCTCGTCACGCGGTGGTGACGAACATGTCGGCCGATCATTTTGATCTGGAAGAGACAAGGAGAGTGTTCGAGTCGTTCCGGGCGAGGGTGAGCGGGCTTTGCATCGGGGCACTGGACGGCTCGGCATATTTGAACGCGCTTGTTCCTGAGATTTCCGCCGAGGGGTGCCGTTTTGCCTTTCGCGGTGTTGACTTCCATTTGTCCATGCGGGGGTTGCACAATGTGGAGAATGCGTTGCACGCGACGATGCTGTGCGGACTGGCGGGGGTGGATGTGGAGCAGAGCGCGGCTGCACTGCGCACGTTTCGCGGCATCCACCGCCGTCTGGAAATCGTCGCGTCCGCAGGCGGGGTGACGGTGATAGACGACTATGCCCATAATCCCGCCAAAATCGCGGCGGCCCTGGCGGCGACCGTTCCCTTTGCCCGTCGCCTGGTTGCGGTCTGGCGTCCGCACGGATACGGGCCGCTGCGCAGCATGCTCGATGGCTTGGCGGAGGTTTTCGGGGTTCTCCGGGGCTCTTCGGGGCATCGATTGCTTCTGCTTCCTGTCTACGATGCTGGCGGTACGGCGGACCGGCGGATCGGGTCGGAGGCGTTAGCCGGGCGATTGGATGCTGCCGGTGTCGCGGTCGAATGCGTGGCGGACTATGCGGCGGTACGGCAGGCGGTGAGGCAGGCGGGAATGGCGGCAGGAGATACCGTGCTAGTGATGGGTGCTCGCGACCCCGGTCTGCCAGCGCTGGCGCGGGCACTGGCAGATGATTCGGCTTAAGATGCCCGGTTCGCCAGTCTGTGGATAGAGCGGGACCACCCTTGTCCTTATGCCTGGCAGAAGAGGTCGGGTCAACGTCAGGCAAGGATGCCGAGAGTGCGCAGGCGCCGGTGCTGGGCTTCCGTCCAGTCGTCCGCGGATAGCGTGCCTGCGTTATCGGGCGGAACACTGATGTACGGTGCCCCGCATTGCGAGCAGCAGGCACCGTGGTTCACCGCCGCACCGCATTCAGGACATGCATTCTCAAGCAATTCACCGCAGAAATGACAATGCCTGCTGTTTTCCGGCGGCACGCGCAGCCTCGGGAAAAGCAGCAACTTGCTCTGAACCGTGAACGGGATATTTGACGGGCAGTCGAAAACCGGGCAATAACGCAACGCTGGGGGTGGCGTGGTAACCGGCACGGCGGCGGTGCTTGCGGCGGGCGTCGCGATTTCGATCCCGAGCAGCTTCAGGATCATATCCACTTTCGATCGGGCGAGTGCGTTCTCGTGACCTCGCTCAAACATGCTGATCGCGGACTGCTTGCAGCCGGCCTGATGGGCCAGGGCAGACTGAGTGAGTCCCTTGGTGCGGCGGGCTTCGGTGATACGGCGGGCGATGTCGGGCAGGTTTGTCATCGTGGTCATTGCGAACCAGTATCCAACAATTACCCACACGGTTCAATAAAAAGTTATCAACAGGCTATTTGATATTATATATACATAATAATGAGCATGATATGTGTTTATTGATAAACTTGTGATCAAATTGTTAATTGATAATTATCAACAGATTGGTAACAGGTGTTGCGGTGTCTTTGCCATGGCATGATTCGGTGCGCCTCCACCGCCCACCTGGCCTTGCGCCGGTGGAGGTAACCGCTGAAACAAACGGGTTGCACCATGACAATCAGCCTTCTTCACCACCGGCGCAAGACCGGAGGGATCGTCAACATCATGCTCCTGATCGCAGATGCGCCCTTCGCAAAACAACCTTATTGATTTTGCGGGGTGGTATGGCTAATAGTAACACGCCGCGTGCGGGGACATGCGAACGCCTTGGGATTACGATTAGGATTACGATTACGATTAGGATTAGGATACGATAAGGGGTTGGGATGGAACAATATGATAAGACGCCGTTGATTGATAAGCTTGGCCGGAAGGGAACGGATTTCCTGGGGGTGCGGTATCCGGTGATCAGCGGGGGGATGACGTGGATCAGCGATGCGAAGCTCGTCAAAGCCGTCCATGACTGTGGCGGTTTCGGGGTGCTGGCGGCCGGTAATATGCCTGCGGACCTATTGGAGGCGGAGATTGCCCGGTGCAATGCAATCGGAGGTCCCTATGCGTTGAATCTGGTGACGATCGCCCCGAATTTCAAGGCGCATCTGGATGTGGCGGTTCGGTGCCGGGTGCCGATCGTGATCTTCGCGGGCAGTTTCCCGAAGCGGCAGTTTGTTGATAAAGTCAAGGCTGTCGGCAGCAAGGCGATCTCGTTTGCATCCACGCTTTCGATCGCGGAGCAGCAGATCCGGTACGGGGCCGATGCATTGATCCTGGAGGGTAGCGAGGCGGGTGGGCACATCGGGCATGTTTCCCTGACGATCCTGCTTCAGCAGGTGCTCTTTCATAATCCCCCCGTCCCGGTGTTTGTCGCTGGCGGCATTGCGACCGGCAAGATGATCGCGCATATGCTTCTGATGGGGGCGGCGGGCTGCCAGATGGGTACCCGGTTTGTCATGAGCGAAGAGTGCGGCGCGCATCCCGATTTCAAGAAACGGTTCGTGCAGGCGCGCGCCCGGGAGGCGATCTCGACGCCGGCGTATGACAGCGCCCGTCTGCCGGTGGTGGCGGTGCGGGCCCTGAACAACAAGGGGATGGAGCGATTCGGTCGGTTGCAGATGGATCTTCTCAAGCAGCTTGACGCCGGGGCGATCAAGCGCGAGGAGGCGCAGTTGAAGGTTGAAGAGTACTGGATGGGCGCTCTGCGACGGGCCGTTGTGGATGGCGATATCGAAGAGGGCTCCCTGATGGCCGGGCAGAGTGTCGGACTGGTGGACCGGGTCCAGCCGATGCGCGAGATCTTCGCGGAGCTCCTCGGCGAAGCGGAAGCGGAAGCGCTGGCGGTACGGGAACTCCTTAAGGATTAGCTTGGCCTATCCCCGGTTGGCGAGCATGGATTCGGCAGCGGCAATCACCTCGTCTGCGGTAACGCTGCGGATGCAGGACGATTCCGGATGGGGACAGAGGCGCTTCATGCAGGGCCGGCAGCCATTGAGCGACTGAATAACCCGGTGCTGATCGCCGAAGGGGCCGGTGCGTCCTGGGTTGGTCGGCCCGAAGATGACAAGAGCGGGCGTGCCGAGCGCGGCGGCCATATGCACAGGCCCGGAATCGTTGGAGATGAGCAGGTCCGCTTTCCCGAGGATGGCACCCATTTCCAGGATGCTTGTCTTTCCAGCAAGATTGCGGCAATGCCCCTCCAGTGCCGCTTCCAGATTCGCGCAGACGGGGCCATCCTCTGGCGCGCCAAGCAGCGTGACCGTCGCGCCACCGTGTTCCATCAAATGCAGAGCCACCTTGGCAAAGCGTTCGACAGGCCAGTTCTTCGATTCCCAGCGCGAGGCCGGGCAGATGGCGATATGCGGCGATGTGGCGGTATACTCGGTTCCGGGAAGGGTTACCGGGAAAACGGGCGGAAGCAGGCGCAAGCCCAGATGACCGATGACATCCAGGTTCTCGATCACGGCATGCCGGTTCTTGTCCCGCTTGCCGGCGATGGACTGGTAGAACAGGCGGGATCCTTCCCGGTGGAAAGACGGGCCGATGCGCCTGCCCCCGCGGGCGGCACGGGCGACGATGGCGCTTTTGAGCAG
>CAZGBW010000231.1:0-5016 GCA_964523995.1 uncultured Victivallales bacterium
GGGCGCTACGCAACAACAACAGCCGGATGTTTGATGCGCTGGGTCCCGATACGGGATTCGACAGCATCGGCGACTGGCCGGTTGCCGAAGGGCTCTCGCGGTTGATGAACCGGCTGGATCGTGAGGATGCGCTGCCCAGAACCATTCTTTACACGCTCAATCCGCGTGATAATGAAGTGCTGGCCACGATGCTCGGGAATTTCCAGCGCGGCGAGATACCCGGCAAGATCCAGTTCGGAAGCGGGTGGTGGTTTAATGACCAGATGGACGGCATGTGTCGCCAGCTGGATGCCCTTTCCCAGCTTGGGCTGCTCAGCCGTTTTGTCGGGATGCTCACCGACAGCCGGTCCTTTCTATCCTATGCCCGGCACGAGTATTTCCGGCGGTTGCTGTGCAATATGCTGGGCAGCGATATGGCAAAGGGGCTGATTCCGGGGGATTATGATCTTGTCGGCAGGATGGTGCGTGATGTATGCTACAACAATGCAGCTCGCTATTTCGGTTTCAACTTGAACTTGGTTAACGCAGTGCATGAATAGGAGGGTCAGGATGAGTCGGTTAATCTTGTCGGTCACGATGGCGATGGCGGTTTCCCTGGTCACGGGGTGCGGGAAGTGTCCGGAAAAATCGGAGTTGGCTGCCGTTCCGGAAGTCTCCATGCTGGACAGGTTCTACACGGAAATGCAGGCGCTGGAGCAGTCGGGCGGGGTTGAGGTCGCGATTTCCCGAATGATGGCGATGTTGAACCTGTCTGAGTACCAGGAGATCCGCCCGGTCATTTTTGACTATCTGCTTCAAGTTCTCATCCGTGAGGGGCAACTGGCGAGTGTCCAGGATCTGTATCTGGAAATCGGCGGAGGGGATGCGGCTCTGGCGGATGCCGGATTCCGGCAGATCATGATCGCCTCCCTGTCGGGCAGTGCGGAGGACAGCGTGGCATGGCTGGAAAAGATCGTGTCCGTATCCTTTCCGGCTTCGTTGCGCACTGCCGCCTGGCAGAACCGGATGGAGTTGTATGCCAAGAGCGGCTCGGTTGCCCCTGCGGCGGCTCGCGTGCGGGAGATCATGGGTGGAGACCTCGCGTCGTCGGTGCACGAGATTGTCAGTGTCGCCTTTTCACAAGGGCTGCAGATTCCTGATTTTGACGGTGTGGATGCCCTGTTGGAGGCGGTTCGTCCGTTTGCCCTCGATCATGCGAAATTGAATGAGCTGGCGCTCCGCGTGACCGGGGAGCTGCTGACGAAGCGCGGGCTTCTGGATAAGGCCATGGATCATTACCTGGAGCATGCCGCTGTTCTCGGGGATGCGGAACTGAGTCGTGGTCTCCGTCCGCTGCTGGCATCCGCTCGGGAAAAGGGCCTTGGAGACCTCGTTCAGCGGGGAGTGGACGCGGCGTATTCAAAAGGAGACGTGTTTCCGGTCACCAGGGATACCGTGGCCGCCTGGACCGTCAGTGCTGCCGTGGATAGCGGTGTTGCTCGGGAACTCCTGGATGCAACCCGCACTGCCTTTGATCGTGGTGCGTCCGTGTCGACTTTCTATCCGGTCTTCCTGAACGGGTTTTATCGCGCGATCCAGGGCGATTCGGCGGAGATACGGGCGGACATCATGGCGTTGATCGCACGGATGCGCAAGTCCCCGGGGGTGTCGGAACGGTTGCAGGGCATGATGGGGACCGCTTGGCTTGACTGTGCGTTCTTCGCCCAGGATTTCAAAGGTGCCCTGGCCATTATCGAGGAGGGCATCGCGGGGTATGATGAGAAATGGCATGTTGAGCTCAAGGATAAGATCAAGGCACATATCGCCCTGCAGGAGGAGCGTTTCGAGGATGCCGTGGCTCTTTTCCAGAAACACATCGAGCGGGTGAACGCCTGGACCGAACCGCTCACCAATCCTGAGGATGGGCAGCCGATCATCAAGCAGGTTGTTCTCGGGTTCAACGAAAAACGCATTGGCGATATCTGGTCCAGAGTGAAGGGGCGCGAGGCGGATTCCAAGGCCGCTTATGCCAGAGCCCGCCGGCACTATCAGGCCGCGCTGGGGATTCTCACTGCCGACACTCCGGAATATGCCCGTGCCGCCGCGGAACTCGCGGAAGTGCCGGCCGCCGAGTAGCGGCATTTCCCGCCTGTTGTTGCCCAGGTCTGGTCGTCAGCGCATCTGCTTCTGTGGATGCGGAACCGCGAAGCCCGGTGGTTTTCCTGCGCGGATCTCGCGCCATGTCTGGACAATGTCGGTCGCCATCCACCCGCGGGATGTGAATTCGGCGAGGAAAGACAGGGCTCCGGCCTCCCGGTAGTCCGGAATCTGCGCGAGTCGGCTGAACGGCAGGTGGTTCAGCACGAGGGTACGGCATCGGTCGCGGCACAGGATCACCTGCTCATGACCGGAGGAGCGGAGAGGGCGTTCGGCAGCCTTGCAGCAGGTTTCCCCCGCGCATCCGCCCAGAAAGCTCGCCGAGGCGCATGATTCGGCGATGAACAGTGGCGGGTCAAGGTAAACCGGCACCGTTACCCGGCTGCCGAACTGCATCAGCAGGGCACGAAGGTTATGCAAACCGTCCTCGGGCGAGACGGTGACCCCGCCATATCCCTGGTCAAGCAGCCACGATACCGATTCCCGGTTCAGCGCGTACAATGGCCATCCTGCCGAAATATCCGATTTTGCCGTCAGGATCGAATCAAGGATACGCCTGCCGCCCAGGCCGCTCACCTCCCAGCGGTTAATGCCAAGGCTGACCGCCGTGGTAATCGCACCGATGCTGTCCTTGGCCTCGTTGTCACGGATGATCATCGGCAGGCTTACACGAATCACTCCCGTCCCGATCCTGTCACCAATCGCGCGCAATTCGGGCATGGCGCGAATGCAGTTTCCGGCGTTCAACCGGTATATCACCTCGTCCACGCCAGCCAGGTCTGCCGGGCTGAACGAGGCGAGGGACTCCGCGCGGTCGATCACGATCGACCATCGCTCCCGGTCGTCCATCGCCTGACGGGGCCGCCGGATCGGCTCCGGTGTATAAGACGCCATCAGCGCTTCACGCTGCTCATGGCGGACTCTGAACGACTCTTCGGCGAGCTTATGGGTAAGGGTCCGGCGAAGTTTGTTCAGCAGGGAGACCGGTACAAACAGGGTATCGGGGTTCTCAATGCGTAACACGCCTGGAGCAAAGGGCGTATCCCCCAATTTCGAGAATGCATCCCGAGCGGCATTCTCGCTGTGTCCGGGATTCCGAGCTGTGGTGAACGTTCCGCCGATCTCGGCGTTAACCCTTGCAATTTCCGTCCCGTTAAAGGCAAGCGCCTTCGCCTCCACGGTGACGCGATCCGGGTGAATCCGGATCACCGCGTCCAGCAGGAACGATGCGCTGCCGCTTCCGGTGCCAGGGCGGTGGAAAGGGTATTCCCGTTTGGTCTTCTGCGAGGAGGCGCAATAAACCGGCGCGCCTTGGGCAAGCGCCGGGGACTCGGGCGGAAGTGTCACCTCGACCGTTGCTCCGGCCTCTGATTTGAAGACGCTGCGTGCGATGCCGTCCGGACCGATCGCATACAGCGACTGCGTGGAAAAGCCAAATGGCTTGTCCTCGCCTTCCACATCCACCTGGATCCCGTCATGCCGTTCCAGCGGTCGACGAGGTATGAACCGCAGGCGGGATTCGGCCCCCGTCCTGCGCACGGATATCACGTTGCCGATCGGAGCCCCGCGGTGCCCGACCGTTTGATCATCCACCGTGTCAAACGCTCGCCGTCCACTGGAAAACAGCGTGGTCCAGGGGCGGCTGAACACGGTTTTGACATCCTCGGCGATGTCCCTCAGCTCATCGGTCCCCGCGTCGCCGTCCAGGATCCTCCGGTACAGCGAGGTTACGGTTGCCACATAGAGCGGGCTTTTCTTTCTTCCCTCGATCTTCAGGCTGGCCACACCGGCCTTGCACAGCGCGGCAATCTGGGAGGGGAGGGCAAGATCCTTCATCGAGAAGGCAAACAAACCCTCGTCGCCCGGCTGTCCGATCGTCCGGAACCGGTCACGGCAGGGATAGGCGCAGCCACCCCGGTTGCCGCTTCGTCCGCGCAGCAGGGAGGAGTACAGGCACAGTCCGCTGTAGCTGTAGCAGAGGGCTCCGTGTACAAAAGCCTCGATTTCGATTCCTGGCACCGAGGCGCAATCCCGGAGCTCATCGATGGTCAATTCCCGCGCCATGTTCACACGTGAAAACCCCGCATCCCGGACGGCGATCACGCCATCCCTGCTGTGGATGGCCATTTGCGTACTGGCGTGAAGGTGCAATCCGGGAAGTGACGAACGGGCGATGCTGGCGATTCCCAGGTCTTGAACAATCACGGCGTCCGCACCCGCCGCTGCGCAATCAAACAGCAGGCCGGCCGCTTCGCCGGTCTCCTCATCCCGCACCAGGGTGTTAATCGTCACATAGACATGTCGGCGGGGACTCATCGCGTGAGCGAAAGCCGTGAACACCTCGAGCTCATGGACCGTGAAGTTCTCGGCTTCGGAACGTGCGGAAAAGCGTTTCAGCCCCAGGTAAACCGCGTCGGCACCGTAATGCAGGGCGGCATAGCCTGCATCCGGACCGCCTGCAGGCGCCAGGAGTTCGGTACGGGTGATGCTGGGTGTGGAGAGGGGTTGCACGAGGGGAAGATACTCTTGACGGATATTGCAGAACAATAAAAAAGCGAGGGACAACATCATCCTGCCCTGACTTTATTATTGCAAGCAGCTCCAGTGGTTTATGGCGAGGGGGTCCCGTCCGTCGGGCGTTTGATACGCAGAATCTTGTCCGGGAGGTGCCGGGTGAACTTGACTTCCTGTACCCAACAGTAGAGGACTGCCGCCACAAACATCACGAAGACTTCGGCAAGCATACCGCCGAAGGAAGGCAGGGACATGGGGAGTATGATATCGCTGCCGCGTCCTGTGGAGGTGAGTACAGGCAGCAGGGCCAACACCGTGGTGGCCGTGGTCATCAGGCAGGCGCGCACGCGGCGCTTGCCGGCATAG
>CAZGBW010000232.1:0-5009 GCA_964523995.1 uncultured Victivallales bacterium
TTGATGCGCTGGGCGATGAAGCCGACCGGCGCTTCCCCGACTGGAACCAATGGCCGGGCGGCCACGAGAGCCAACATGTCAACCAGGGGCACTGGCTTTTTGCTCCGCGCGCCCGTGCGTTTGCGGAAGCCCTGCGAAAGGATCTGGAGGCCCTGCCTGTGCGCCGCCTCGTCTCCCGGCTCACGGCGAACGATCTGGGCGTGAACGCCACGCACCGGGACCGTTCTGCCTGGCAGCCCGAGGCGGTGCCCCGGCGGTTGACGTTCCAAGGCCAGCCGGGGGCGAAGCATATCCTGGTGGTCTTTGCCGGCACGGAGATGTGCGTGAGGCGGCCGCTGGTCGTTCGATCGGGTATCTGGTCGGAGCGGTTCAACATCGGGCAGTATGCCTGGTTCCTCGCGCATGACCGCTTCCGGCGCTACGAGTGCGCACTGCCGGCGGACTGTTTCGATTCGCAGGGACGGTGTGAACTGGAATTCTCGATTCCCGAGCCGGACCGTTCCCCTTTCATCTCCGAAATCCGTCTCGAGTCAGAGATGCACGAAAGGAGTGACGCATGCTGACGTCCCCCATGGGGGGGGAAGGGACAGGCCCAGGAACTAACCTGTAACTTGGTCATTTTGGCGCACTCGTCACACAGAATCGTTTAAGGTTTTCGGTTAAGGGTATCCGGTTAAGGGTGGCGAGTAAGAAAGCGCGTAAGTGTCTAAATTCCACTCTTAAACGCACTCTTAAACGACCCGCTTAACCGCTACTCTTACTCGGATACACTTAACCGACCCGCTTAACCGATCTCCCGTCCAGAAAAGTTACCACCCTCATTTTCGCCCGGCACCCCGGGTGGCTGGCTTCCCTAGAACGTACCCGTTTTCACTGTATTTTCGCGGACCCCGCTTCCCCGCCTTCGTAACTTGCCGGGTTGACGTTGCAGGCTAAAAAACTGATTGCTAACGGTGTGACGGTTAGATACATTAACCGTATGAACGTTAATGATGTGAACGCGAGGTTGGCGGTTGGAGATGCAAATCTCGAGCGTTTGTTTCCGCATGTGGTCGAGCTAGGGCAGGCACCGTTCCGGTTTGAACTGGATTTCGGGCTTACAGATCTGCCGATGGCTGAGGGTATTATCACAATCCGCGGAGCACGGCAGTACGGGAAAAGTACCTGGCTGGAGCAGCAGGTTTTGCGTACGGTTGATACATATGGGCCGGGGACTGCCTTTTATCTTAACGGTGACTTCGTTGTCGGGGTCGATGAACTCGAGCGGTCGATCCGTGATTTAGTTCCCATGTATCGTGAAAATGTGACTATCCGGCGCCTGTTTATTGATGAAATCACGGCGGTAAAGGATTGGCAACGGGCACTTAAGCGTTTGGCAGATGGTGGGGATCTGCGTGGGATTCTGGTGGTTACGACAGGCTCGAAAGCGTCCGACCTACGGCATGGAATTGAACGCTTACCGGGACGAAAGGGTACGCTCGACAGAACGAATTACCTGTTTGCGCCTATCGCTTACGGGGAATTCAAACGCGTCTGCGGCGATATTCTGGGGGACGATACACTGGATGCCTATCTGATGACGGGCGGATCCCCCCTGGCCTGCGCCCATATTGCCCAAGGGCGTTTTCCTGAATATCTGATTGAGTTGGTCAAGGACTGGGTTTATGGCGTTTGCGCTGCTGCGGGGCGTATGCGAGGCGCGTTACTGGCTGTGATGGAAAGCCTGTTGCGGTTTGGCGGTACGCCTGTCGGGCAGGCCAAGCTTGCCCGTGAAGCGGGGCTTGGCAACAACACGGTAGCCGCTGGCTACATTGAGCTATTGTCCGACCTGATGTGCGTGACATCCAGTTTTGACTGGGATGCCGGGCGGAACGTGAAAATACGCCGGAAGCCTTGTAAGTATCATTTCTGCAATACACTTGCCGCGCTGGCATGGCATCCGTCGATGCTGCGAACGGTGGCGGATTATCGTACGCTTTCGCCAACCGTACGGGGGATGTGGACGGAGTGGGTTGTTGCCCAGGAGATCTGGCGACGAGCGGCCATTCGGGGCGATGAATTGCCCGAAGAGCAGATGCACTGGCGCAGCAAGGAACATGAAATCGACTTTGTGTTAGATCCGGAGTCACTTTTGAAAGTCAAGCTGGGGGCCACAAATCCGTTGGAGTTCGCGTGGTTTGCGCATGCTTTTCCTGGCCGGAAGCTAACCGTGGTGAGTCAGTCGATCTATGAGACGCGCACGGTGCGGGGGATCCGGCTAGAGGATTACCTGCTTGGTGCCGATGTCGCCGGATACCCTTAACCGGAACCGCTTATGCGATTGATTCTCGCTGACGCTCATAGCACCGTTCATCAATAGAATACCCCCCCACAAACCCGGAAGCGCCGAATTCATAGAGAGGGAGGAGGGATCATTAACGCCTCCCCCTCTGTGTCTCTAGCGTAGCGGGTGGTCAAAGTCTTAACTGGTTTGTACATGGTATTTCCTGACAGCACCGATGGGATGCAACAAAGCCTTGACGAGGCGACGGCGGAATGGCTAGGCTCTAATATGTTTATCACTTGGAACCAATGGCCTGGCGGCCACGAGAGCCAACATGTCAGCCAGGGGCACTGGTTTTTTACTCCGCGCGCCCGTGCGTTTGTGGAAGCCTTGCGAAAAGATCTGGAGACCCTGCCTGTGCGTCGCCTCGTCTCCCGGCTCACGGCGAACGATCTGGGCGTGAACGCCACGCACCGGGACCGTTCTGCCTGTTGAAATGAACGTGTAAAGATAGGGTAACGATGAACTATACATTGCCGGTTGACGAACGAACGCATCTGAGAACCCTGGCACGGAAGCAGGCCGACATCGCCGCGCTGCCGGTGATGCTTAGCCGCCAGAAACTGTGGACGGACATGAATGACGCCAAGCCCGGCGCGCGCCCTCCGTTTGCCATCGAAAGCTGGACGTTCGACCGGGATTTCCTGCCGCCCTCCCTATTCCAGTGCAAGACGGAATACGGCCGACAGCTCGAAGCCCGGTTTCTGCGGAACATCCGCCACCACGAGATTTTGAATGATGACCATGTCTGTCCGGACACCCTGGACATCGGGTGGCATATCCACCTCGACGAGTATGGGATCGACATCAAAACGGAGTATCTCAAGGACGGGGAGGGGCAGGTGCTGGGCTACCACTTCGACTGCCCGGTCAAGGACTTGAACGAAGGCTTTGACATGATCAAGCCCTCGACGTTCAGCGTGGACCGGGAAAGCACGCGGGCGGAGCAGGCATTCCTGGAGGAGACCTTCGGCGATATCCTGCCGGTGGTCCTGCGCGCCTACCCGCCGGGCCGCAACAACCTGACCCAGCGCCTGATGCGCATCATGAGCATGGAGACCTTCTTCGTGGGCATGATGGACTGCCCGGAAAAGGTGCATGGGGTGATGGCCCTGCTCAGGGACAACGCCAAGCGCATGAACCTCTGGGCGGAGGAAGAAGGGCTGCTCACCCTGAACAACGGCAACCAGTGTACCTGCGGCACCTGCTTCAATTTCACCACCCTGCTGCCGAAGCGCCAGGTGGCACCGGGCCAGGTCAGGCTGAAAGACCTGTGGGCGGGGATGGACAGCCAGGAGACGGTAGGCATCGCGCCGGAACAGTTCCATGAGTTCTGTTTTCCGTATTATCGCGATCTGGCGGAGATGTTCGGCCTGGTCTACTGGGGCTGCTGCGAACCGGCCGATCCGATCTGGGAGACGTCGCTCAGCAAGCTGCCCAACCTCAAGGCCGTCTCCATCTCCAAGTGGGCGAAGCAGGAGTACATGGCCGATAGGCTGGCCGGCAAAGGAATCGTCTATTCGCGCAAGCCCGACCCCAACCTGCTGGGCGTGGATGTGACCCTGAACGAGGAGGCCTGGGCGGCGGAGATCAACACGACGCTGGGCATCACGGCGAACCGGAATATTCCGCTGGAGTTCGTGGTCCGGGACGTGTACACGATGCACGGCAACCTGGACAAGGCGAGGCGCGCGGTCGAGATTGCCCGGCGCGAAATCGATCGCCGGTTCGGACCGGTCCGGTGGTGAAATTTTTCATTCGGAATGATTAATGTCTTACGACTTTAATCAATCTCATCTTGGTCATGATTTGGACGAAAAGAAATTTGAACAGGAACTCGCAAGGATCGCGAAGGAATCATGTTGTTCCGCCGGAGGCGGTAAAACTTAAGGAAGGCATATGAGAATGAAATCATCAGTACGGCGAGCATCCCTATTTGTGGCGGGAATCATGGCTCTGGGGGCGGCTGGTGCCGGTTTTGCCCAGGAGGGCGTGGGGCACTTCCGGGGCTTTGGCGCGGCGGATGCCCGCATCCAACTCTCCTCCAGCGCCTTCGAACGCGGCACCGCCGTCAGTGGTACGCTGCTGCTGTCGCAGGCCGTCAACCCGGCTGAGGCCAAGCTGGCCATCCGTGTCACCGACTCCTTCGGCCGGTTACTGGTGGACAAGGTGGTCGGCGTCCGGGATTTCTGCGAACCGTCTTCAAACGCCACGGCCGTCGCGGTTGTGACCAGCCTCCCCTTCACGATTGCCGTCCCGGCCGTGCAGGTCATGCGGCACTCCCTGAATCTGTCCGTGACAGGCGGCGACGGCGTACCACAGTCGGCCACCGCCAGCTTCCTCTACCGTCCCAGCTCGACTTGGGACGACTACGTCTGCGCGATCTGGCAACGGCACAACCCCGCCCGGCTGCCCTTCCTGCAGGACATGTTCATCTCGGGCAGCCAGTGGAATGGTCACAATCCCACGCTGCCGGATTGGTTCATCGACGCCGATTACCGCTGGTACGTGGAATCGACGGGCAATCTGATCTTCGCCCCGTACCACATGTGGATGCCCGACAACGACAACAAGACCTTCTACTTCGAGCAGGTCCGCCAGGCGTTCATGACCAATCGCACCGACCGCCGACTGCTGGAGCGCAATCCGTGCTTGAGCAACCACCTGACCGGGCGGCTGATCGACC
>CAZGBW010000233.1:0-4991 GCA_964523995.1 uncultured Victivallales bacterium
TTCTTCATCCACACGGGGCTCAGGGATGGGCGCGACCTGTACGAAACGCGGGCCGGGCGCTCGGGCGACTACCCGGAGTACCATGTGATGGATAACTACCTTTTCACCTTCCTGCCGGGCAAGGTGGCGGGCGAGGAACCGCCGCGCGAGTACTCCCGCTGGCGGTTCCGCCGCGATCCAGGGTTCCGGCTGATGAAGGAAGTGTACTCCGATCCGATCGAGCAGCAGCGCTGGTACCATTTCCAGTATCTGGTGCAGGACGGGGTGGCGGCGTGTTCGGTGGACCGGGACCCGCTCGATACCTACGGCTGGCGCGATCCGGAGCCGCTGACGGAAGGCTATCTCGGGTTCCGCACGTTCTGCAGTCACATGGAGTACCGGGCGTTGCGTGTGTGGAGCACCCAATGACCGGACCTGTTGCTGTATGGTCCGATCTTCAACAATTTGAAAGGCTGACATGAAAACACTGACCGTCTGTCTCGTCGTCTTGATCACCTGTTCGCTTTCAGCGTCCGCGGAGACTCCGCCTGCGACCGTTGCAGAGCCTGTCTTCCCCAGCCTTGGCGCGGATGCGGGAAAAAGCTACGCGACCGTCTGCAAGCCGGTCAGGGAGATGATCCTGCTCTGGCAAACCCCCTTCGAGTATAAGGGCAATCATCCCATCCTCCAGCCGTTGGTGGGACCGGGAGGCAGGGAGATATTCCTCGGCGTCAAGGGCTCCGTGATCCGCCTGGACGCCGCCACGGGAAAGATTACGGCGGAATGGAAAGGCGACTATCTGGGCGAGATCACCCTTGCGGATGGGCGGTTGTATGTGGCCGGGTCGAAGTCCCTGTTCGCGTTGGATCCTGTGACGGGCGCGGTTATCTGGCAATCTCCTGCGGACAAAGCCTTCTACTACAGTCATGCGGCCTACAGCCCGGTGGAGGTGACCCGGTCCGGCGACCTTGCGTTTTTCGGCAAGGGCATGACGCACAAGGATCCCGACAACGGACTCTACGCCGTGAAGGCGGCGGACGGCGCGCGCGCCTGGCGCGCGGTTTTGAACGCAGGCGAGATGATCGTTTCCTCCGTGGCCGTGGAGGGTGACCGGGCCGTCTGCCTTGTTTCCAATCCCCGCCTGGAAGCCGATGGAACGCCAATCAACTTCAGGTTTCATTACCGCATCCAGGCCCGGGACACCAAGGACGGGCGCCTGGCGTGGGAGTATCCTCTCGAGTGCGTGAGCGCGCTGGGTGGTTTCGGGCCTTCCATCAGGGATGGCGTGGTGTACGGCTCCGACTCGGCGGCGGTCTTTGCGCTCTCCGCCGCGGATGGAAAGGTCATCTGGAAGAAAGGGCGCACCCTGCAGAATGGCCGGGGCAGGAACTTCTGCCACGCCATTGTGCTTTCCGGCGACCTGGTGATTACGGCGGTCAACGACATCGAGGCGTTCAGCCGCAAGGACGGGGCGACGCGCTGGGATGCCAAGGGGTATGGCGACGTGAACTTCATGGCCGCGGCCGACGGGGTGCTGTATGTCGGCAGGTATGGGTTGGGCCTGCGTGCCTATGACACGGCCAGCGGCAAAGAGTTGTGGAAGTTCGAAGCGCTTGAGATACCCGGCAATCCCAAGAACGCGTACCGCAACTGTCGTGGCCTCGCGGTGGCGGATGGCCGGGTGTATTACACGAACTATCAGGGGGTGCTCTTCTGTCTCGGCCAACGGACGCCTCGCCTGTCATCATCCGCATCACCAACGCCGGAAGCCAAAGGGGAATAGTGACTCTCTATGATCACAATGGAGCGTCGTCGCGGCCGCAGTGCGTTCGGTCTCTGCGCGAATATACCGTAGCCGGAGCTGGACCAGATCAGGCGTAAAGTCGCATGGCAAGCTGTCGTCAAGAGCCCGTATTCGGGGGTCGGCGACAAAGGCGCCCCGAGGTGATGGCTATGGGCGGAGAAGGCGTGCGCGAGGGACTTTTTCCCATTTCAGAGGAGAAATATTTGAAGCAAGCAATAACAGGCGTCGGGGTTTTCCTTTTTCTGGTGGTGGTGGCACATGCCGAGAACTGGCCGGGGCTGAATGGTGGCGGCTCGGCCGCCAATTCGTGCCCGACATCCATCGGTACGAATATCAACGTCAAGTGGATGCTCCGGCTTGATCCGCAGACCTACAATTCACGGGGTGGCGGGGCGATGCGGTCGAAGAATATGGTCTTGCGCGATGGAGAGATCGCGCTCCTGGCGCCGGGCTCCGCCTCGACGGACCTGGCGTTCTATGACGCCGCGCTCGGCGGGTTCAAGCGGGCCTTTCCCTCTACCCTGCTGAAGACGGGCAATGCGGAATGGAACCCTACCGGAATAGAAGGCCGGGACCTGCGCAACGGCCAGCACCTGGTGTACTGGCATTCCAATGGCAACGTTTACTGCCGCTCGCATGGGGACAATATGCAACGAGTGGTGCTGCGCGCCTCCGATGGCGCCCTGCAGCCGAATGTCGGCGCTTCAGGCTCTAACCAGTCTGGCTATTTCCTGATGAGCGACAATTCCATCTGGCACCTCACGTCAGGGGGTGGACACCAGGGGCAAATCAGGTCCTTTATTATGCAGGACGCTGGCGGCACGCTGGCGACGAAGTCGTTTGGCGGCGCTGACGGCACCCTTTACAACTACTTCACCTGGTGTGGAGCCATGCTGATGGACGGCGACTGGGTGTATGTGCTCGGCGCCACGACGCATCCGGACCTGGGCTGGGCTGAAGCCACCACGAGCAATTGGTATTATCAATGGCTGGGCGCGCGAGTGCGGGGATATAAAGTGTTGGGCCAGACGGCGACGACGAACAATCAGAACTTTGTCAACGGCAGTAACGGTTCATTCGCTTGGGGCAGGACCAATGCCTTTATCGCCAACGACCACGATCTCGCCTCGGCGGTCAAGCCCTGGTGCCTGGGGCGCAGCAACGTTTTCGTGGTCACGGAAAGTGCCACGTGGACCACGAACACCGCTACCGTGGACTTCACCCAGCCGATGAGACTTTCCGCGATCAGCCGCACCAATGGAGTGGAGGAGTTCACGCTCCAACTTGGAATTACAGGGGCGGGTTGCTCGGTTTCACCGAATTTCGGCTACTCCGGCGGGGGCACGACCTGGCGGCCGCAGGTGGCCTACGCCGACCGGACCGCCACGGATGGCCGGGAATATGTCTCCATCCTGCTGCCGGAAGCGGTGAGCATGTATGGCTGGTTCTATCCGAAGATCAACCCCACCAACTCCAACGACAGTCTGAACACGCGACTCTCGATGGTGGATGCGGTGACGCGGACCGAACTCTGGACCTACCAGTACCCGCGGGGCGGCACCACGCCGGTGCTCTGCCAGGATGTGAACACGAGTACCAAGCAGATCATCGCCGGGGACGCCCTTTACGTCGTCTATACGAAGACCGCCGTTCCGATCGAGAACTACATCAGCACCAATATCCTTTCCGACCTGAACCTGTATGTGGACCGGTTTGCACTGGCGGACGGGGCGAAGACCTCCTTTGTGTTCCCGCTGGGTGTGCAGGCCAACACGATGCAACTGGACGATCTCGCCGCGGCCAACGGCAAGCTCTACGCGCTGATCACCTATCGCGAGTGGCCCTATCATGCCGTGAGTTGGCCCTATGCCAGCCCCGCTCCGAATGGCGCCCAGGCCCTGGTGGCGCTCGGCGCGGTGACACCGGGGAATACGGCGCCCGTCTTCAGCCAGGCGCCTGCCGCCTCGTCCACCAATATCACGCCGCCGGTGGTCAGCGTCACGCTCACGGCGCGCGCCACGGATAGTGTCACCCCCTCTCTGGCGTGGAACAGGCTTACCGGTCCGGCGGCGATTTTCTTTTCGACCAACAACTCCGCCGCCGCCACCAATGTGACCTGCACGTTCCAGAAGGCGGGGACTTATCTGATCGAGTGCCGCGCGAGCGACGGCGACCTGAGCGTCACCGGCACGGTGCAGGTGACGGTCAACAATCCAGCCACCACCGTCAAGGTGCAGGCGACCGACGCCACCGCTTCCGAGCCGGGACTCGGCGACGGGACCGGCACGTTCCGGCTGACGCGAACCGGCGGAGGTACCAATGTGCCGATGACGGTGAACGTGGCCCTGACCGGGACCGCGAGCAATGGTGTGGATTACGTAACCGTTTCGAATACGGTCGAGATTCCCGCAGGCGCCACCAATGCGACGGTCAGCGTCGACCCGCTGGACGACGCCCTGATCGAGGGGCCGGAGTCGGTCACCCTGACGATCCAGCCGGCGGCCCTGGCGTATCTGGTCGGGACTCCCGACGATGCCACGGTGACGATCAATGACGACGATATCCCGGCAACCAACGTTGCACCGGTGGCCAGTAACCTGGTTGTCACGCTTGACGAGGACACTTCGGCGGCAGTCACGCTGGCGGCAACCGACGCGAATGGCGACTCGCTGACCTACACGGTGCTCACGTCCCCTTCGCACGGGATGCTGTCGGGGACGGTTCCGGACCTGACCTACACGCCGGCGCTGAATTACTACGGCCCCGACCTGTTTACATACCGGGCGAATGATCCTTATGTTCCCTCAGCGATCGCCACCGGAACAATTACGGTGGTGTCAGTCAATGATCCGCCGTTGGCCGAGGCCCAGAGCGTTACCGTGGCGAACAACACGCCGAAAGCCATCACGCTTGGCGCAACCGATGTGGAAGGCGACAGTCTGACCTACGCGATTGGCACCGGGCCGGCCCATGGCGAATTGTCGGGCTCGGCGCCGTCGCTGACCTATACGCCGTCGAACAACTACAGCGGGCCGGACAGTTTCACCTTCACGGCGAGCGACAGCGCCTCGACCTCGGCGGCGGCCACGGTGTCCATTATCGTGTATCCGCCCGGGTACTATGCCGCTCGCAGTGGGCGGTTCAACGCGTCGGATGTGGATACGTGGGACAAGGGGTTGGGTGTGTATCCGACGAATTCCGGCGACAT
>CAZGBW010000234.1:0-4966 GCA_964523995.1 uncultured Victivallales bacterium
CGCATCACGGAAGTCCGGAAGAAAACCGGGGTCAAGATTTCAACCGCCGACGTCTGGCAGGTCTGGATGAACAATCCGGAACTGGTGGACGCGGTTGACTTTATCGCGGTTCATATCCTGCCCTACTGGGAGGGGGTCGCGCTTGAGGATTCGCTCCAGTTCGTGATGGACCGTTACGGGGCCCTGTGCGGGACGTATCCTGGCAAGCCGGTTTTCATCAGCGAGATCGGATGGCCCAGCGAGGGCGCATGGGTGCGCGCCGCCCAGCCCTCGCAGGTCAACCAGGCCTGGTTTGTCCGCGAGTTCCTGCAGCTGGCAAAGCGGGAAGGACTCGATTTCAGCCTGATGGAGGCGATTGACCAGCCCTGGAAGATGGATATCGAGGGACCGGCGGGAACCAGCTGGGGCTGGCTGGACAGCAGCCGCCATCCCAAGTACGAGTTGATCGGCAAGGTCCGGGAATACAACGACTGGATGTACTATGCGGGCGGGGCGGCACTGTTTGGAAGCCTGCTGCTGCTGGGATTCGCGGGGTCGCACCGGAACCTGCGATGGGGCGGGCTCCTGCTCTACGGAGGCTTGATCCACCTGCTGGCATCCTCGCTGGTCTGGACGGCGCTGGAGCTGACCCACCGCCCCTATGCACCGGCGGTGGTGGTCTCGTGGATCTTCCTGATGGTCGCCAATCTAGGGCTGATGCTGATCCTGCTTGGCGACGGGCTGGAACTGGTCGAGCGAATCTGGCTGCACCGGTGGACCCGCCGGTTCAATCCCCTGTCGCTGCCCCCGGTCTCGCGCCGGCGCATGGTCTCCATTCATGTGCCAACCTACAACGAGCCCCCGGCCATGGTGATCAACACCCTGCGGAAGCTGGCTCAGTTATCCTATCCCTCGTTTGAAGTCATTGTCGTGGACAACAATACCAAGGAGGAAACCACCTGGAAACCGGTCGAGGAGGAGTGCCGCCGGCTCGGGGAGCGCTTCCGGTTCTTTCACCTGCCGACATGGCCCGGCTTCAAGGCGGGAGCCCTGAATTTCGCGCTCTCCAGGACGGCCGAATCGGCAGAGCTGATTGCCGTGATTGACAGCGACTATCTCGTTGATCCGGATTGGCTAAGCGCCATGACCGCCTTTTTCGACAATGAGCGCGTCGGTTTTGTGCAGTCGCCCCAGGACTATTACGACTGGAAAGGCAACCTGTTCAAGACCGCGTGCCATCACGAGTATTCCGGGTTCTTCCATATCGGCATGGTTCAGCGGAACGAACGCAATGCGATCATCCAGCACGGCACGATGACCATCATCCGCCGTCGTGCACTGGAGGAGGTGTCCGGATGGGGCGAGTGGTGCATCACGGAAGACTCGGAACTCGGGCTGCGCCTGTTCCAGCGGGGCTGGGAATCGGTCTACTGCAGCAATAGTTTCGGGAAGGGGCAGATCCCCGATACGTTCCACGATTACCGGACCCAGCGGTTCCGCTGGGCCTACGGGGCCATGCAGATCCTGAAGCGGCATTGGCGGTCGTTGTTCTCGAACACAGGGCAGTTGACCTTTGCCCAGCAGTTCCACTTCCTGTCCGGATGGCTCCCCTGGATCTCCGATGCCCTGCACCTGGCCTTCACCGGGGCCTCGATTCTCTGGTCCGCAGGGCTGCTGAGCCAGTCCGATCTCTTCGGGTTCCCGCCGACGGTGCTGGTGCTTCCCGCCATGCTGGCGTTCCTGTTCAAGCTCTTGATGCATGTGCTGCTGTTCCGCAAGGTGGTCGGGGTCTCCCGGCGCGAAGTGCTGGGGGCGGCAATCGCGGGCATGGCGCTGAGCTACACGGTGGGGCGGGCGATCTGGTCGGGGTTGTTCACCTCCGGGCGACCCTTTGTGCGTACGCCCAAGTGGGGACTGCGGGGCACGTGGATGGCAGCCGTCCTGGTGGCGCGCGAGGAAACGATCCTGGCCGTGACGATCTGGGTGCTGGCGACCATGATCCTGCTGCTCTACTCGCCCTATAATGGCGAGGCGGTCCTGTGGTCCGCCATGATGCTGATCCAATCGCTCCCGTTTATCGCGGCCCTGGCGATGTCCCTGATCGAGACCCTCGGCAAGCGTCCCGGCGACAAGCGGACCGCCGCCGGGGGAGACGGCATGGACCCGGTGGATGCGGATGGCATCGTCACCCGCGCGGCCTGACCGGGGTTCAAAAAGCTTGTAAGGGGCAGGCCGCAAGGCTAGAATTCCCGGTTCCGGGTGGATTATCGGTGTTTTTTGGAAGAAGGTCAGGGGACGGGATCATGAAAGAGATCGGTTTGGGGTTGCTGGGGTTCGGAACCGTCGGCGCGGGGGTCGTGGAGGGACTGCGGCGCAACGGGGAATTGCTTGAAAAACGCCTGGGGGTCAGGCCGGTGCTGCGGCGGATCGCGGACCTGGACCTGAAGAGCGACCGTGGCGTCACGGTGGATCCCGCGCTGCTGACGACCGATGCCGCCAGTGTGATTGACGACCCTTCCGTGGATGTGGTCATCGAATTGATCGGGGGGACCGGTGCCGCCAGGCAGCTGGTGACGCGGGCCCTCTCGGCGGGCAAGGCCGTGGTGACGGCCAACAAGAAGCTGCTGGCGGAATACGGGGCGGAACTCTATGCCCTGGCGGCACGCAACGGGGCGGATTTATACTTCGGCGCAAGCGTCGGCGGCGGCATCCCGATCATCCGCGCCCTGCGCGAGGGGCTCAGCGCCAACGCGATCATCAGCATCCATGGCATCCTGAACGGCACCTGCAACTATATCCTGACCCAGATGGAAAGCGCGGGACTCGATTTTGACACCGCCCTGCGCGAGGCGCAACGGCTGGGGTTTGCAGAGGCCGATCCGGGCCTCGATATTGACGGCTTCGACACCGCGCACAAGGCGGTCATCCTGGCCTCGC
The DNA here is from genome assembly GCA_964523995.1 of uncultured Victivallales bacterium. Taxonomy (GTDB): domain Bacteria; phylum Verrucomicrobiota; class Kiritimatiellia; order UBA8416; family UBA8416; genus UBA8416. Next base: position 2,917 of record CAZGBW010000234.1, read on the forward strand.
TGGCTTACGGCGCCCCCGTGGACCTGAAGGCAGTGAATATCGAGGGGATCCGCCATGTGGAAAAGGTGGATATCGCCTACGCCGCCGAATTCGGCCACCGGATCAAGCTGCTGGCCATGATCCGGCGCGATGGCGACGAGGTGGAGGTGCGGGTCGGGCCGACGCTGGTGCCGGAAACCAATATGCTGGCCTCGGTGCATGGCGTCTTCAATGCCGTGATGGTCGAATCCGACATGGCGGACCGGACTCTCTATTACGGACGGGGCGCGGGACGGCTGCCGACGGCCAGCACCGTGCTGGCGGATGTGGCCGATGTGGCCCGAAACCTGGCGAAGGACGCCACGGCACGGGTGCCGGCGCTTCCGCCAACGGGCGAGACACTGCCCGTGAAGCCGATGAAGGCCATCCGCTCACGCTATTACCTGAGGCTGTGCGCGGAAGACCGGCCCGGCGTTCTCGCGCAGGTGACCGGCATCCTGGGGGCCCGAGGCATCAGCATCGAGTCGGTTCTCCAGAAGGGAACGACGGCGGAAGGGCTCGCGCCGGTGGTGATCATGACCTATGAGGCCGGAGAGGCGGACATGGACGATGCGCTGGCCGCCATCAACGCCCTGACGGTGATCCGCGGCAAGACCGTTCGGCTGCGGATGTGTCCGAAATAACACAGGCGTTCCGCCCGGGTGGTGACGGGAGCCCGGTTGAAGGCGCGACGCAAGGAAAGGATCTCGATGATGAAAGTATGCAAGTTCGGCGGCAGTTCGGTGGCGGATGCCCGGCAGATCGGCAAGGTCTGCGATATTGTGGCGGCGGATCCGGAACGCCGTATCGTGGTGGTTTCCGCACCCGGCAAGCGCTCGAAAGAGGACATCAAGGTCACCGACCTGCTGATCTCCTGCGCGGAGGCTCGGCTGGCTGGCGGGTCACCGGAGGTGCCGCTGGCAAGGGTGATCGAGCGCTTTGCGCTGATCTGCCGCGATCTGGGCGTGGCCGACGGCGTGATGTCGGATATCGAGACGGCCCTCCGGGCAACGGTGGGCGGCCCGACAGACCATGCCGGTCGCTACCTTGACGCCGTCAAGGCGGCGGGCGAGGACAACTGCGCACGCCTGGTGGCCGGCGAAATGCGCCGTCGCGGCCATGCAGCGCAGTACGTCAACCCCGGCGAGGCCGGGCTGCTGCTCAGCGACGAGTACGGGCATGCCCGCCTCCTACCGGAAGCCTATGACAAGCTGTCCCGATTGCGCGATGCCGAGGGCATCATCATCTTCCCCGGTTTCTTCGGCTATACGCCCGGCGGCGAGATTGTCACCTTCTCGCGCGGCGGGTCGGATGTGACGGGCTCGATCCTGGCGGCAGCCGTCGGTGCCGAGATCTACGAGAATTTCACGGATGTGGATTCGGTGTTCTCGGCCGATCCGCGGATTATCGAGAATCCCAAACCGGTCAAGGAAATCACCTACCGGGAGATGCGGGAGCTCTCCTATGCCGGGTTCGGGGTGCTGCATGACGAGGCCATTATCCCGGCCGTGCGGGCAGGCATCCCGATCAACATCAAGAACACCAACGCGCCGCAGGCACCGGGAACGCTGATCGTGCCCGAGCACCGGCAGGCGGCAAGCCGCGTCGTGGGCATTGCCGCCAGTGCCGGATTCTGCACGGTCTACGTCAGCAAATACCTGATGAACCGCGAGATCGGATTCGGGAGACGGCTGCTGCAGATCTTCGAGGAGGAAGGGGTCTCGTATGAGCACACACCCTCCGGTATCGACAACATGTCGGTGATCGTGCGCGAGGAAAGCTTCCCGGAGAAGACCGAGAAGGTCATCTGCAAGCGGATTCTCAGCGAGCTGGGGGCGGATGACGTGTCGGTCGAGAGGGGTCTGGCGCTGATCATGATCGTCGGCGAGGGGATGCGATTTACCGTGGGACTGGCGGAGCAGGCGACGCGGTCATTGGCGGAGGCGAACGTGAACATCGAGATGATGAACCAGGGGTCGTCCGAGATCAGCATGATGTTCGGGGTGAAGTCCGAGGACCGGCGCCGGGCGGT
>CAZGBW010000235.1:0-4963 GCA_964523995.1 uncultured Victivallales bacterium
TGGCGCTGATGCCGAAGTACCTGCTGCGGATGTGGCGGCGGGGCGGTTATCGCGAGGATTTCCGCGAGCGGTTCGGCCGGTATGCACCAGAGAAGCAGGAGGCCCTGGCGGCGGGTGGACGCGTCTGGGTCCATGCGGTGAGCGTGGGCGAGGCGATGGTGGCGCTGACCTTCATCCGGACGATGCGCGAGCGGCGGCCCGATTGCCGGTTCCTGATCAGCGTGACCACGTCCACCGGGCATGCCCTGCTGGCGGCCCGCCGGCATCCCGATGATCTCCTGATCTATTTCCCGGCGGATTTCCCCTGGATCGCGCGCCGGGTGGCCGGACGGCTCCGGCCGGCGATGCTGGTGCTGGCGGAATGCGAGCTGTGGCCGAACCTGCTGCGGATGCTGTACCGGCGCAAGGTGCCGGTCTTCGTGATCAACGGGCGCATTTCGGAGTCCTCGTACCGGGGCTACCGGCTGGTGCGTCCGTTCTTCCGGCGGGCGGCGCAGTGGGTGACCCGCTTCCTGGTGCAGACGGATGCCGATGCGGCCCGGCTGGCGAAGCTCGGGGTTGCGGCGGAACAGATCACGGTTACCGGTTCGGCGAAGTACGACGTGCCGGCACCGGCACCGGGCGTTGCCGCGGCGGCCCACCGGATCGTGACGGAGGCGGGCCTTGATCCGGCCGGGCCGCTCTGGGTCATGGGCTCGACCTGGCCGGGCGAGGAGGCGGCGCTGATCCGGGTGTTCAAGGCCCTACGCGGTCGGTTCCCGGCACTGCAGGCCGTGCTGGTGCCGCGCCACATGGAACGGCGGCAGGAGGTGGCCCGGGAACTGGAGGCGCAGGGGGTCGCGTTCGTGAAACGAAGCGATATGGCGGCGGCGGGATTCTCGCGCCCAGCCGAGCCGCCAGCGGTCCTGCTGGCGGACACGACCGGTGAGCTGCAAGGGTATTACAGCATCGCGACACTGGTCTATGTCGGGAAAAGCCTGGCGGAGAATCATGGCGGGCAGAACCCGATCGAGCCGGCGGCGCTGTCGAAGGCGGTGGTGACGGGTCCGAACATGGAGAATTTCGCGGGCGTGATGGCGGAAATGCTCACGGCAGGAGCCCTGATGCAGGTCCGGGACGAGGCGGAACTCCTGGAGGTCTGCGGGCGGCTGCTGGGTGATGCGGCGGCGCGGGAAGCCCTGGGATCCCGGGCCGGGGCACTGGTGGAGGCGAACCAGGGCGTGATGGCGCGCACGGCGGAGCAGATCCTGAAGACCGGGTTCTGAAGCGGCTTGCCTTCCGGTGGACGCGTTTTAGGGGAAGCGTTTTATTGACTCCCGTTCGGGATTCGGTAAACTCCGGTTTTCGGTCTTGAAGGGAGTTCGGCATGGACATTCTAGTGGTTGGAAGCGGTGGGCGCGAGCATGCGCTGGCATGGAAACTGGCGGCGGACAGCCGTCATCCGAAGGTGTTCTGCGCGCCGGGCAATGCCGGGACCGCCTCCTGCGCGGTGAATCTGCCGATCCGGGCCGACGACCTGGCGGGATTGACGGCCTGGGCGCGGGCGACCCGCCCGGACCTGACCGTGATCGGCCCGGAAGGTCCCCTGTGCGCGGGGCTGACCGATCTGCTGGAGGCGGAGGGGCTGCGGGTCTTCGGGCCCTCCCGTGCGGCCGCGCAGATGGAAGGCAGCAAGATTTTCGCCAAGGACGTGATGGAGGCGGCCGGGGTGCCGACCGCCCGCTCCGCCAGTTTCACGGACGCGGCCAAGGCCAAGGCGTATGTGCGCGCGGAGGGTGCCCCGATCGTGATCAAGGCCGAGGGGCTGGCGGCTGGCAAGGGCGTGACGGTCTGCGAGACCATTGCCCAGGCTGAATCCGCGATTGACGAGGCGATGCTGGCGCGGGCCTTCGGGCAGGCGGGCGATCGGATCCTGGTGGAGGAGTGCCTGATCGGCGACGAGGCCTCGATCCTGGCCCTGGTGGATGGCGAGCATGTGGTCATGCTCGCCTCCGCCCAGGATCACAAGCGGGCGCATGACCAGGACCGGGGGCCGAACACCGGCGGGATGGGGGCGTATTCCCCCGCGCCGGTGGTCAGGGACGAGATGTGGCCACTGATCAGGGAGTCCGTTTTCGAGCGCACCCTGGCCGAGCTCCGGCGTCGCGGGATTGTCTTCAAGGGGGTGCTCTATGCCGGGCTGATGATGACGGCGCGGGGGCCCAAGGTGCTGGAGTTCAATGCGCGGTTCGGCGATCCGGAGACGCAGGTGATCCTGCCCCGGCTGGCTGGCGATCTGGTCCCCGCTCTTGAGGCCTGCATCGACGGGACCCTCCGCGAGGAGCTGCTGGAGTGGAAGGACGAGCACTGCGTGACGGTGGTCATGGCGGCCGCCGGGTATCCCGGCCCCTATGCCAAGGGGGCCGAAATCACGGGCCTCGCTGTGGCGGGCGCGATGGACGGAAGCACCGTCTTCCATGCCGGGACAAGGCTGGATGCGGGGCGCGTGCTGGCCGATGGCGGGCGGGTGCTGGGGGTGACGGGCCTGGGCCGAACGCTGCAGGAGGCGGTGAGCCGTGCCTATGCGGCCGTGGACGTGATCCACTTCGAGGGTGGCTGGTGCCGCCGCGATATCGCGCACCGGGCGCTTTCGGGAAACGTGGAAACGGGGAATGCGGGGAACTGAAATATGAGCAGGTTGGTTGTATTTGTATGCACGGGGAATATCTGCCGCAGTCCGATGGCGGAATATCTTTACCGGACGCACGTGTTGTCGCAGCCGGAGATCAAGGTGTGCTCCGCCGGCGTCATGGCGGGAATCGGGGCCCCGGCCAGCCGGTTCGCGTTGAAGGCCCTGGAAGAGCTGGGGGTGGATGCGAGCGCGCACCGCAGCCAGCCGGTGACGCCGGAAATGGTGCGGGAGGCGGAACTGCTGGTGGTCATGACCGCGCAGCATCGCGATATCCTGCTGGAGCGCCATCCCGGGGCGGCGTCGAGAATCGCGCTGTTGAAATCCTTTGACACGAAGGATCGCGACGAGGACGTCATGGATCCGATCGGCTTGTCCATGGACGTTTACCGGTTTGTGCGGGACGATATCGCGGGGGCGCTTTGGGGGCTGGATATGTTTTTGCAGAATGCGGCATCAGGCAGGGAGGACGAACAATCATGAAGATGGCGATTGCGGCGGATCACGGCGGGGTGGATTTCAAGACGGCACTGTGCAGGCGGCTGGCCGAGCGGGCCGTGGCCTTCGAGGATCTCGGCTGTCATGACCGGACCTCGGTGGATTACCCTGATTATGCGGCGCGGGTGGCGGACGCTCTTGAACGCGGGGATGCGCAGCAGGGCATCCTGATCTGCACGACCGGCATCGGGATGTCCATGGCCGCCAACCGGTTCCCGGCTCTGCGCGCGGCGCTCTGCACCTCCGCGGCCATGGCGCAGATGGCCCGCAGCCACAACGACGCCAACGTGCTGGTGCTCGGCGCGACCAACACGACGGAAGCCGTGGCGATCGGGATCCTGGATGCATGGCTGGACAGCGTGTTCAGCGACGGCGAGCGTCATCGCCGCCGCGTGGCGAAGATCTCCGCCAACGCGGCGGCGGCATCGGATACGGCGGCGATTCGCGATGCCGACCCGGAACTGTACGAGGCCGTGCGGTCCGAGGAGACCCGCCAGCATCAGACGCTCAACCTGATCGCCTCCGAGAACGGCGTCAGCCGTGCCGTGCGGCAGGCCCAGGGATCCGTGATGACCAACAAGTACGCCGAGGGGTATCCCGGCCGGCGCTGGTATAGCGGCTGTGAATTCGTGGACCGCGCCGAGACGCTGGCGATTGATCGGGCGAAGGCTCTCTTCGGGGCGGATCATGCCAACGTGCAGCCGCACTGCGGAAGCTCCGCCAACATGGCGGTTTACTTTTCCATGCTCGAACCCGGCGATACCATCCTGGCCATGAGCCTGGCGGACGGCGGGCACCTGACCCACGGGTCGCCGGTGAACTTCTCCGGGAAGCTTTACAAGGTGGTGCCCTACGGCGTCTCGCGCGAGACGGAGCGGCTGGACTTCGGCGTGCTGGCCGCGCTGGCGAAGGAACACCGCCCGAAACTGATCGTCGCCGGGGCCAGCGCCTATTCGCGCACCCTGGAATTCGACCGGTTCCGGGAGGTGGCGGACAGCGTTGGCGCGCGGCTGATGGTGGACATGGCCCATATCGCCGGGCTGGTTGCAGGCGGGGTGCATCCCAGTCCGGTGCCCTTTGCCGACTATGTCACGACGACCACGCACAAGACCCTCCGCGGGCCGCGCAGCGGCATGGTGCTCTGCCGCGGGGCCTATGCGGCCGAGATTGACAAGACCGTTTTCCCGGGGCTGCAGGGGGGACCGCTGATGCATGTGATCTCCGCCAAGGCGGTCTGTTTCCACGAGGCGATGCAGGACGAGTTCAAGGGGTATGCAAGGCAGATCAAGGCCAATGCGCAGGCGATGGCGGACGGTTTCCTGTCGGCAGGCATCCGGCTCGTCTCCGGCGGCACGGACAACCACCTGATGCTGCTGGATGTCTCCGGACTGGGGACAAGCGGCAAGGAGGCGGCCGCCGCGCTGGATACCGCCGGCATCATCGTCAACAAGAACTCGATTCCCTTCGATACGAAGAGCCCGTTTGTCACCTCGGGAATCCGGATCGGGACCCCCGGCGTGACCTCGCGCGGGATGCAGGAAGGCGAGATGCGGCGGATCGCGGGATGGATCGTGGACGTGCTCCGGCACGGGCGGGACGAGGCGCTGCTGGCACGCATCCGCGGCGAGGTGGCGGAGCTCTGCACGCACTTCCCGCCGATGTAGCAGCGACCCCGGATCCTGTCCGTTCAAGCCAGCCACCCGCGGCCCGTGCGAAAACGAATTGGTAACTATTTTGGGGAACGGTGAACGAGAACGGCGACGAGAACGGATGACGAGTAAGGGATCCGAATCGTTC
>CAZGBW010000236.1:0-4959 GCA_964523995.1 uncultured Victivallales bacterium
TCGTCGGTCAGGATGCGCACATTGCGGGAAAAGGAGTCAACCGCCCCGTCCACATCAATGGGGCCTGTCCTCAGGATCTTGAGGTCCGTCAATTGCTGCCGGGGGCCCCGCACGGAAGCGATCTTCGGTTCAAAATCCACTTCCGCCTTTCCCAGCAGAGGCTGTCCGGCCACTTCCGGTTTGGCGATGTTGATGACCCGTTCGATCTCGTGGTCGAAGGTGAGGTTGACAATGCCGGGGCGCACCTTGATGATGGAAACCCCCCGCAGCGGTCCGACGACGTTTCGCGGGCCGATGGGCACCTGTTCGCTGCCGACGAAGCCGATGCCCTTCGGGGCCACCACCATGCGGAGCTGGGTGGCATCGAACCGTTTCAGGTCATCCAGCGAGCCCCGGCAGGTGATGTAGGCGGAGCGGGCGTCCTGGCGCAGCACCGCCACGCCTTTCTCCACCTGCACGACCAGCGGGATCTCGAACTCGTCGAGCTGGTTGGTGATCCGCTGGATCGCGTAGATCGAGGCGGTTGCCAGCAGCAGCGCCAGTGCCTTCAGCATGGCGTTCTCCGTGAAGAAGGCGGCGAGACGTTCGCGTTTAGTTCCCACTGGCGGCCTCCTGTCCTGCACGGTTTACGGACTTGGCGATGCCCTCGGGGGTCAGGTCGAGCTGTTCCTGTATCCGTTTCAGGGTGCTGTCCTCCTTCGGGCCCTTGAGCAGCGCGACGAGGAACCGCCGCAGGCGCTCTCCGTCAAGACCGCGGCTGAGGCGGCCGCGGTAGCTGACCGAGATGGTCCCGGTTTCCTCGGAGACGATGATCACCACGGCATCGGTCTCATCGCTGAGGCCTACCGCGGCGCGATGCCGGGTCCCCAGGCTCTTGTGCAGCTCAAGGCGCTGGGAGAGGGGGAAGACGCAGCTGGCCGCCATGATGCGCCCGCCCTGGATGATCACCCCGCCGTCGTGAAGCGGCGTATGCGGGAAAAAGATGCTGGCCAGCAGTTCCGGCACGACCGGTGCCTCGATCTTGATGCCGGTCTCGCGGATCGCGCGGGTCCCGATCTCGCGCTCGATGGCAATCAGCGCACCGACCTTATGATCCGAAAGGTGCTCCACCGCCTGGACAATGCAGTCAATCATCTCGCGCCGGTCGGCGCTGGCGCTGAACACCGGCTGGCGGCCGAGTTCCGCCAGCGCGCGCCGGAACTCGGGCTGGAAGATAACCAGCACGGCAACGGCGATGTAGACGGAGATATTGCGCAGCAGCCAGTGCAGTTCCGCCAGATCCAGGACATAGGTGATCGCGAGCATCCCGGCCAGCAGCACCAGCATCCCGACGAGCACCTGTGCGCCGCGGGTTCCCTGGAAGAAAATGAAGATGTAGTAGAACGCGACGGAGAGGACGGCAATCTCAAACAGACCGCCCCAGCCGATGGAGAGAATGGATTCGATCATAAGGATCCCTCCGTAAGGCCAGGTACCAGGGCGGGTGTGCGGATGGCGGCGGCCACGCGTGCCGCCTGAACGGATTCGGCCACATCATGCACGCGCAGGATGGTCGCGCCCTGCAGGACGGCGCAGGCCAGCGCGGCCAGGCTGCCCGCCAGCCGCCCGCCTGCATCCGGCACGCCGGCCAGCGCGCCGATAAAGCGCTTGCGGGACATCCCCGCCAGCACTGGTCGCCCGAGGTCGGCGATGCGGGCAAGACCGGAAATGAGTTCCGCGTTGTGCGTGACGGTCTTGCCGAACCCGATGCCGGGATCCACCGCCACGGCCTCCGGCGCAATCCCGGCGGCGGCGGCGGCGGCGATGCGGGCGGCAAGCCAGCGGGCGACCTCCCCGGTCACATCCGCGTACTGCGGATTGTCCTGCATGGTTCGCGGATTGCCGCGCATGTGCATCAGCACAACCCCGGCACCGGTGTCGCGCACGGTAGCGGCCATGGCCGGATCGGCGGTCATCGCGGAAACATCATTGATGATGCAGGCCCCGAGGCGGACGGCCTCGCGGGCGACCGACGCCTTGGTGGTATCCACGGAAATCACGGCACGGGATCCGGACGCCAGCGCCTCGATGACCGGCAGTACCCTGCGCATCTCGGACGTGGCGTCCACCGGTTCCGCCCCTGGGCGCGTGGATTCCCCGCCGACATCAATGATGTCGGCACCCTGGGCGATCATTTCGCGGGCTCGGATCAGGGCGGCATCCACCGACAGGAACCGGCCACCGTCCGAAAACGAGTCGGGCGTCGTGTTCAGCACTCCCATGATCAGCGGCAGGGGGCCGCCGTTCAGCCTGACGGATCCGCACTGCCAGTGCATGTGTCCTCTTTCCCGATTCTCGATTCCGGGGTCGTGCTCCGGTTTTCCGTTTTCTTTCCGGCGGCCTCTTTCTGCCGGTCGAGTTCATCGCGTTCCTCGGGGGTCCGAACACGGCCGATCTCGACAATATCCTTCACATCGCGTCCGTCTATGGTTTCCAGTTCCAGCAGGCGCTGGCTGATGATCTCAAGCTTCTCGCGGTTCTCCTCCAGGATCTGCCGGGCCCGGTCGTGCGCCTCGCGCAGCAGGCGGGCCACCTCGGCGTCAATCCGCCGGGCCGTCTCATCGCTGTAGTCCTGCTGCCGCGAGACCTCGCGCCCGAGGAACAGGACTTCCTGGTTCTGGCCGAAACGCTGCGGCCCGAGCGCTTCGCTCATCCCCCAGTTGCAGACCATCATGCGGGCGATCACGGTGGAATGCTTGAGATCCTGGGCAGCGCCGGTGGTGATGTCTCCGAAGACGATCTCCTCGGCCGCCCGGCCGCCCATGGCCCCGCAAAGCTCCCCGAGCAGCTTGGTGCGGCTCTGGGTGTAGCTGTCCTTTTCCGGCAGTGACATCGTGGCGCCCAGGTAGGCAATCCCGCGCGGGATGATGGTGACCTTGTGCAGCGGTTCGGCCTCCTCGACAAGCTGCTGCACGATGGCATGGCCCGCCTCGTGATAGGCGGTCAGTTTCTTCTCCTTGTCGTCAATCGCGCGGCTGCGGCGCTCGCTGCCCCAGAGCACCTTGTCGCGGGCTTCCTCGAGACACTTGTTATCCACGCCGGATTTCGCCTGCCGGGCGGCCAGCAGCGCGGCCTCGTTGAGCAGGTTCTCCAGATCCGCACCGGAGAATCCGGGCGTGCCGCGGGCGATGCGCCGCAAATCGGCGTCCTCGGCCAGCTTGATCTTGCGCGCGTGGATCTTGAGGATTTCCTCCCGCCCGTCGATCATCGGCAGGTCGATCACGATCTGGCGGTCGAAGCGGCCGCGGCGAAGCAGAGCGGGGTCCAGGACATCCGGCCGGTTCGTGGCGGCCAGGATGATGACACCCTCCTGGGTCTCGAACCCATCCATCTCGACCAGCATGGCATTGAGGGTCTGCTCCCGCTCGTCGTGCCCGCCGCCGATGCCGGTAAAGCGGCTGCGGCCGACGGCGTCAATCTCGTCAATGAAGATGATGCAGGGCGCGTTCTTCTTGCCCTGCTCGAACATGTCGCGCACACGCGACGCGCCGACGCCGACGAACATTTCCACGAAGTCCGATCCGCTGATGCTGAAGAACGGGACGTCCGCCTCGCCCGCGATGGCCTTGGCCAGCAGCGTCTTGCCGGTTCCGGGAGGCCCCATCAGGATCACGCCCTTGGGAATGCGCCCCCCGAGGGTCTGGAAGCGTTTCGGATCCTTGAGGAACTCGATGATCTCCTGGACTTCCTCCTTGGCTTCATCCACACCGGCGACATTCTTGAACGTCACCTTGTTCTTCTCGCGGTTCAGCAGGCGTGCCCGGCTCTTCCCGAAACTCATGGCCCCGTGTCCGGCGGCGCGCATCTGGCGCATGAAGAGGAAATACAGCAGGCCGAAGATCAGCAGCACCGGCAGCACGCTCGAGGCGATATTCCAGAGCAGCGGGTTCTGCGGGGGGATATCGGTTTCCACGTTGTAGCGGCGAAGCCATTCGAGGGTATCACGATCCACCTCCGGGAGGTAGGCCTTGAACCGGCCGACGACCCCTTCCACCGTGACGCCTTCGCGCAGCACCCCTTCCACATAGAAAGGACCTGACATATCGCGGATGAGGCTGGCTTTTTCGACCTTTCCCTCCTCGATGAGCGAGACCAATCCGGGTTTGCCGGGAGATGAGTAGGGAATGACGGCGATGGAGTTGGACGGGCGTCCCATGAAGAGCATCGTGCCGCCGATAACGGCAAGCATCACCACCCAGGGAATAAACGCCCTTATGTTCTGGGGTTTCGGCGGGGCGGACGGCGATTTCGGTGGCGGTCCGGCAGGTGGTTGATTAGCCATGCGGTATCCTTTTCGTTCAACGTAAAAACAACAGCCCGTCGCCAGTGGTTGCCCGTTGGCGTGGCCTCTTTCCTCTTTCCAGTGTTCCGGCGGCCTGATTCCAGCCAATCCGGGAAGTGGCGCATCATAACCCGTCCGGACGCGACACGCAACTGCAATGACAAGCGTTTTCGGAAAAAAAAAGGCGTCCCGGAGGGGACGCCCATGATTCCGCCATCGCGGCGGATCCTACTCGGCCAGCTCGAAATCATCGCGGCCAGCGCCGCAGTCCGGGCAGACCCAGTCTTCCGGAAGATCTGAAAACGCCGTTCCCGCGGAAACGCCGTTGTCGGGATCCCCGATTTTCGGATCGTAGATATAGCCGCAAAGATTGCAGACATACTTTTTCATTTTATTCGTCCTTTCTTGGTGTGAGGCTTACCAGTTCTCGGCCAGCAACTCGAAATGCGCCTGAGGGTGCGCACAGGCCGGACACACTTTCGGCGCCTCATTGGCTTCCGTGATGTATCCGCAGTTGATGCAGCGCCACATCACCGGCTTATCCTTCATGAAAACCTTCCCGGCATCCACGCTCGCCGCCAGCGCGAGGTAGCGTTTCTCGTGCTGCCGCTCGGCAATCGCGATGGACTCGAAGACGC
>CAZGBW010000237.1:0-4957 GCA_964523995.1 uncultured Victivallales bacterium
TCTTCGGATGGCGGGCGGCGTCGTTTTCGCCCTTGACGAAGATCAGCCGCTGTTTCCCGGCTGCGGTAGCCCGATCAAACTCGCGCTCGGTGGGGGAGACGCCTTGGTCGTCCTCGTAGCCGTATTCATTGCCCAGAAGGCCCAGATACACATCGCACCGATCCACCTGATCCAGATAGACCTTGTCGGCGCGACGATCAGCGGCGGGCATGTCCTCAAACAGGAACACATCGAAGAACCGGCAGAGGAGAGCGTCGCCCTGAACAAAGCTCTTCAACGCCCGGCGCTCCTCGGCCAGTTCCTTCTGCACACTGCTGATGAAAATCGATTGCTTCATTCCCGGTCCTTATGCGAGTCGGCAGGGCTTGCCAGTTAAAACCTGGTTCAATCAGGTGTGCGCGGGTATTATCTATATTTCGCCGCTGTTCACAATGCCAAAATGGTGCCGATTCGGGAGTTCACTACCCGCTATCCAACACTTCCAAGGGACAGGCATTTTCTCTGCTCTGTAGATCTATTGACAATGCATCGCGCCGGACGCGCAGGACAGGGCCCCGGTGGGACAGGCGTCAACACAAGCCGTGGCCACGCGGCCTAATCCTTTTTCCAGCGATTGGTTGAAGGGAACCCCGACGCGGACGTCGAATCCGCGTCCGATAAACGTCAGGCCAAGGGGTTCCCTGGCGGCGGTCGTGATACGGACGCAGATGCCGCAGGCGATGCACTTGCCGGGTTCATAGGTGATGCGTCCATGCCGTTCGATGGCCAGATGGCGCCGCTTGGCCGGTCTCCATCCTCGCGGATCCACCCCGTATGCACCGGCATACTGCCGCAACCGGCAATCCGCGGGCTTGCGGCAGTCGCAATGCAGACAGCGTGCGGCCTCGGCGCGGGCCTCGTCCGCCGTATAGCCGGTGGCGGGGCCACCGGCAGGAGCCACGCGGGGGCCAGGGCTGGCATCGGCCAGCAGGACGGCGATTTCCCCGGCATCGAGGGCCCCGATGATCCGGTGGTCGTAATCCCGCCGGAGACCGGACACCGGTTCGCCACGTAGCATCTGATCCACCGCCAGTGCCGTGGACCGGCCTTGCCCCACCGCCCGCACGGCGAGGCGGCCAGGAGATACCGCATTGCCGCACGCGAAGACCACCGGATCGGCGGTGCGATGTGTATGGCGGTCCGTCTCCACACCGTGCGGTCCGCGTTCAAGGCCCAAGCGTCCGGCGAGGTCCGGCGATGCCTCTCCCCAGGCGATAATCACGGCATCGAACCGCTGTTTCAGTTCCTCAAGCGAGAGGTTGACGCCAATTTCCGCGCCGGTCTCCAAGTGCAGCCCCAGGCGGCGGATTTGCAGAATCTCGGCGTCGAGCACATCCGGAGGAAGTTTGTCCTGCAATTCGGGGGATCGCAGGCCCCCCCCCGGCATATCATGTTTCTCGAAAAGCGTGCAGGCGTGCCCGGCGCACATCAGTGCATAGGCGGCAGAGAGACCGGCCGGTCCCGCCCCCACGACCGCGACCCGGCATCCGCTGGGCGCGGCCGTCTCCGGTTGGTATGGGGAAGGGGAGGCAAGGTCGGCATCTGCCACGAAACGCTTTAATTGGCAGATCCCGACCGGTGCATCATGCGCCCCGCGACGGCAGATCTTCTCGCAGGGGGCCGGGCAGATCCGCCCCAGCACGGCAGGCAGCGCCATATGACGCTTGACGACGCGCACCGCTTCCCGCCAGTTGCCATTGGCCATCTGACGCAGCATTTGCGGGATGTCCATGCCCGTCGCGCAGGCCCGGCGGCAGGGGCCCTCGCAATCACCGAGATGATCCCCCAGCAACAGTTCCAGCGCCATGCGGCGGGCCTCGATGACGGTCGCGCTGCCCGACGCAATCTGCATGCCCTCCGCCACCGGTGTCGAGCAGGCCGGATGCAGGGTTCCGGTCCGGCAGTCCTCGACCACGCAGAGCATGCAGGAGGTCACGTGCTCAAGCCCGTCGCGCCAGCAGAGCGCAGGCACGTCGATCCCGAGGCCCTTGGCGGCGGCCAGCAGGCTCATGCCCTCCGGCACCGTCAGGCTCTGGTTGTCAATCGTCAATGTCGGCATGTATCACCCTCCGTCCCCCCGATGTAATCACAATCGCGTTGGATGGACAAGCCTGCCGGCAGGCATCGCAGCGAACGCATTTAACGGGATCGATCCCATGCTTCTCATAGGGGGTTGGCGGAATCGCATCCGCCGGACAATGCTGCGTGCACAGGGTGCATCCGATGCAGTCGTCGGTCACCTCGTAGGCGATCAGGGCCTTGCATTGCCCCGCCGGGCAAATGCCGGCGATGTGCGCCTCGACCTCCTCGCGGAAATAGCGCAATGTGGTCAGGACGGGATTGGGCGCGCTTTTGCCCAGTCCGCAAAGGCTGCCCCGTCTGACCATGGAGGCCAGGTGCTCCAGCTCATCAAGGTCGGTGGTTTTTCCTTTCCCGCCGCACAGCCGTTCGAGCAGTTCCAGCATGCGCTTGGTCCCGATCCGGCAGAAGGTGCATTTCCCGCAGGACTCGCGTTGGGTGAACGCCAGGAAGTAGCGGGCGATCTCGACCATGCAATCGGTGTCATCCAGTGCCACCAGTCCGCCCGAGCCCATCATCGCGCCCACATCGACCAGTGCCTCGTAATCAATCGGGGTGTCGGCCAGTCGTTCGGGAATGCATCCGCCGGAGGGGCCGCCGATCTGCACCGCCTTGAGATGGCGGCCGCCCGCGATGCCCCCCCCGATGTCGTCAATCAACTGGCGGATCGTCATTCCCATCGGCACCTCGATCATGCCGCCGCGCCGGACTTTGCCGGCCAGGGCGAACACCTTGGTGCCCTTGCTGCGGGTCGTCCCGATCACGGAAAACGCCTCGGGGCCATGACGCAGGATCCACGGGACCAGGGCGAGGGTCTCGGTGTTGTTCACCAGTGTGGGACGGTTGTGCAGACCGCACTGCGAAGGCCAGGGGGGGCGCATGCGGGGCATGCCGCGCTTGCCTTCGATCGAGGCGATCAGGGCGGTTTCCTCCCCGCAGACAAAGGCACCGGCACCTTCCATGACGGTCAGGTCGAATGCAAATCCACGGCCCAGAATGTCCGGACCAAGCCATCCGGACGACCGGCAGGCCGCGAGCGCGGCGGTGACCCGCTGGATGGCCAGCGGGTATTCCGCCCGAATATACAGCACCCCTTGCGACGCTCCCACCGCGTACGCGGCAATCAACATGCCCTCGATGACACGATAGGGGTGGGATTCGAGCAGCATGCGGTCCATGAAGGCCCCCGGATCGCCCTCGTCACCATTGCAGATGACATACTTGATCCCATCCCCCGCCGCCGCCACCGCGCGCCATTTGACTCCGGTCGGATACCCGCCGCCGCCCCGTCCACGCAGCCCGCTCGCCTCGATCTGGTCGAGCACATCCCGCGGGCTCAGATCCTGCAACATCCGTCGCAAGCCCTCGAAACCCTGTGCATCGCGATAAGCCTCCAGGCTGAGCGGATCGAATTGCCCGCAGCACTCGGTGGCGATATGCACCTGCGGATCGAGATAAGAGGCGATTCCCGGATCGCGTGTGTTCGCGTCGAAGCGGTGGAGTCCTGTCCAGGCGTCGTCGGTGTAAAGCTTCTCGAGGCAGCGGCCCGCCGCATACCGCAGGCGATCACGCAGGCGCGGTGGCGGGAAATGCGTGTGCAGGATGGCCGGGATATCCTCGACCCGGACCTTCGTGTACAGGATGGCGGGGCGGTCCGGCAGCGCGACCTCGAGCAGGGGCTCCTCATGGGAGATGCCGATGCAACTCACCCGCTGGATGCGCACCGGTGCGCGGATCGCCGCCACACGCCGGTGCAGCGCGGATTCGATCGCTGCCGCCCCGCTGGCCACGCAGCAGGACCCCATGCCCACCCGGATGTCGCCGGCGACCTGGCCGGACGGGACCCGATCCGACCACTCACCACGGCCATCACCGCGTTCGCGCTGGAGAAAATCCTCCAGGATACCGCCCACGTTATCGGTGGTCGCATAGCCATAGATCACATCGTCCACCTGCACGACAGGAGCCAGCGTGCAGCAGCCCAGGCAGTTGACCTCCTGGAGGGTGAACTGATTCTCGCTGTCGGTGTCGGTCCCTTCCCGCAGCTTCAGGTGGCGGCGCAACGCGGCGATAAGGCGCCCGGCCCCCTTGACATGACAGGCCGTGCCCACGCAGACCTTCACGAGGTGCCGTCCCGCCGGCTGGTGGCGAAACTGGGCGTAGAAGGTGGAAACGCCGACGAGGGAGGCCGGTGTGATTTCCGAATGCTCGACGATATAGCGCAGCGCCGGTTCAGGCAGGAAGTGGTAATGCGCCTGCACGCCCTGCAACACGGCGATCACATCCGCACGGTGCCGCCCTTTTGCATCAAGGATACGGTCCAGTACGGCAGGATCGGCGGGGGCTTGCGCGGAAGCTAGTGCAGTAGCTTGCATTATTGACCCCCGATGCAGAACAGATGTTTATCGCCACGGATGTACAGACGCCTGCCCACAACCGCCGGGGTGCAGGTACTGGGCTCGCCCAATGCCGGTTCGGCGATCAGCGCGAAGGTTCCGCCGGCCTTGAAGATGCGTGTCTTCCCCTCCGCCGTGACCCAGTAGAGGCGATCCCCGGCCAGGATCGGCGACCCATAGCCGCCCGCCTCGAAAGTGTGTTCCCAGACCAGCGTCCCGTCCGTCGCGTCAACGCAGGAGAAGACCCCGTGGCTCGTGGGCAGGAAGAGGTAGCGATCGGTGGCCACCGGACTTCCGGCATCCGGGAGTTCCAACTGGGTCGTCTCCCAATACGTCTCGCCGGTGATGGCATCCAGCGCGACGGCCTGGGCATACTGGTTGGCGGCAAACACACGGCCACCGGCATAGGCCGGTGACGATCCGATCTCGCCGCCCAGGACCTC
>CAZGBW010000238.1:0-4950 GCA_964523995.1 uncultured Victivallales bacterium
TGCGGGAACCTGGCGGCGCTGCGTTCGCCGGCCGTGATCGTGGCGAACCACATGAGCCTGCTGGAAACGTTCACGATCCCGGCCGCGGTGCTGCCATTCCAGCACATGACCTTCGTGGTCAAGGAAAGCCTTCTGAAGGTCCCGTTGTTCCGGGATGTGATGGCGGGGGTTCGCCCCATCAGTGTCAAGCGGGAGAACCCGCGCGAGGACTTCAAGAAACTGATGGACGAGGGGCCGGCGGTCCTGGCCGGGGGGCGCTCGATCGTTGTGTTCCCTCAGTCCACCCGCAGCGTGATCTTCAAGCCGGACGAGTTCAATACCCTGGGGGCCAAGCTGGCGAAAAAGGCGGGCGTGCCCCTGTTGCCGCTGGCGCTGAAGACGGATTTCCACGGCCTTGGCAGGATCGTGCGCGACTTCGGGCCGGTCGACCGCCGCAAGACCGTGCATTTCGCCTTCGGCCCGCCGATGGAGGTGGAGGGCAACGGACGCGAGGCGCACGAGTCCTGTGTGAATTTCATCGCCGGGAAATTTGCCGGCTGGGGCGGCATGGTCGAGCACGGCGGAGAATAGGTGGCAATGACATATATAGAGCGATGCAACGTGGAACTAAGACCGGCGGAAACATTCCGCTTTGCGGCACTGGACCTCTTTGCCGGGTGCGGAGGTCTTTCACTTGGCTTTGAGTCTTGCGGTATACATACTACAGGCTACGAGATGGAGCCGGATTATGCGGATACTTATCGAAGCAATCTTGCAGGAGACTGTATTTGTACACGGCTTCATATTGATCAGGTTTACCCATCGGCGCAAATTGTCATAGGCGGCCCGCCATGTCAGCCGTTCAGTGTTGGCGGTAAACAGCTGGGCACGCAGGATTCCCGCGACGGATTTCCTGTATTCATTGAAGCCGTTCGAAAAGTCAACCCGGATCTCTGGCTTTTTGAGAATGTCCGCGGGCTTCTCTACCGTAACAGACCCTACTTTGATGATATACTAAATCAACTGAGAGGCATGAACTATATTGTCGAGTATAGGCTCCTGAATGCCGTTGACTTCGGTGTGCCTCAGAATCGCGAACGCCTTATTGTCGTGGGACACCGGGGGGACTTCCGGTTCCCGGACGAATCCGCAAATAAGGTCACGGCGGGAGAGGCCCTTGGCGCATTAGCCGACTCCGTGCCAGCCGATTCCAGATTCCTGACGGCCAGTATGGACCGCTATGTTGCCAATTATGAGAAGGCCTCTAAATGTGTTAACCCAAGAGACCTGCACCTTGACCGGCCTGCCCGTACGCTAACATGCCGCAACCTTGCCGGTGCTACAGGTGACATGCACAGGGTACTCCTGCGGGATGGCAGACGACGTCGAATCACTGTTCGCGAGGCCGCAAGGCTACAGGGATTTCCGGACTGGTTTCAATTCAGCGGAACGGAAACGAGCCAGTACTATCAGGTTGGAAATGCAGTTCCTCCGGTATTTGCAAGGTCTGTTGCGCAATCTGTGGTAGATTACCTTGCATCCACCGTTAGGTACAGCAGCTCTGAGATTCTCTACCGGAATCTACCCCGGCAGGGGGAACTATTTGCAGCAGAGACCGGAAAGGATGAATACGCTATGCCTGATTATATTCCCTCCAGTAGTAAATCACGACCTGTGAAAAAGGTTATAAACGAGGCTCTTCACATATTAAACAGCATGGGCATCCCGTTTGAGGGAATGACGGAACGCCGGCTGGAACGTATGGGCATGACGTTCCTGGCCGTCGTTGATGTTAAACGTTCCCGATACTGGCCGGATGCTAAACAAAGCGGTGACGGGTGGGCTCCCCAGACCCGGCAGATTATCGATTACCTAAATACAAACTTTGAAGAATCCGTATCCAGTGGTTCTTACGATGATATCCGGCGAAAGGATTTAAAGCTTGCCACGGTTGCCGGCATTATCGAACGCAGTGCCAATGACCCAAAGGCTGCGACCAACAATCCCACCCGCGGTTACGCCTTAAATCCACAGTTCTCCTATATTGTGCGGTCATATGGAAGGCCAGGATGGGACGAGGATATTGACGAGCTTCTCGTCGAAACGGGAGCGTTGAAGGATCGGCTTTCAAGCGTTCGGGAACTGAACACTGTAAACGTTAAATTACCTGACGGCCAGTCACTCCTTTTTTCGCACGGGCTTCACAACGACCTTCAGAAAGCCGTCATCGAGGAATTTCTTCCGCGTTATGGTTATGGAGCAAAGGTTCTCTATGTCGGGGATACGGCCGATAAATTTCTTCTGTGCGACAAGGCGGGTCTGAAAGCACTTCGGTTTTTCGATTTACAGCACGATGAACTTCCTGATGTCCTTGCCTACAGCGAATCCCGGAATTGGTTGTTTTTGATCGAGGCTGTGCATACTTCAGGTCCAATTAACCCGATAAGGCTTGAAGAGTTGAAGCGGCTTACAAAGGATTGCACGGCGGAGATCGTTTATGTTACCGCGTTTCTGGATCGGACAGCATTTCGGAAGTATGCTCCGGATATCGCATGGGAAACAGAAGTCTGGATTGCTGATGCTCCAGATCATCTGATCCATTTTAATGGTGACAAGTTTCTTGGTCCCTATAAGAAGTAGCGTTCAGCAGGCATTGCAGGTGGGATTCGATGACAGGGGGATTGATGAGTGGCTTCATACCGGAGCGGGTTCTGGACGAGATACGCTTTCGCAACGACATCGTCGAGGTGATCGGCGCGTACGTTCCGCTCAAGCGGACGGGCAGCACCTACAAGGCCTGCTGTCCTTTCCACAAGGAGAAAACCCCGTCATTCAATGTCAATCCGAACATGCAGATCTTCAAGTGTTTCGGGTGCGGGGAAGGCGGCGATGTCATCAGTTTCATGATGAAGCACCAGGGGGTGGACTTCGTCACGGCCGCGCGGACGCTGGCGGACCGTGCCGGGATCGCGATCGAGGTCGAGGCCGATGCGGGCGAGGGGGCACAGCGCAAGACGCTCTACGCGATCCATCACGGGATGGCGCAGTTCTACCGGCGGTGCCTGGAGAAATTCCCGGCGGCGCAGAAGGCGCGTGACTACGTGGCGGAGCGTGGCCTGGAGGGCGCGGCGGCTGAGACATTCCAGATCGGCTATGCACCGGAGGGGTGGGGGAACGCGTTGAAGTGGGGGGAGAAGTACGGATATTCAGCCGATCAGCTGGAGCAGGCTGGACTGGTGTTGCGCTCCTCGAAGCCCGACCGGCGCGGCGTGTTCTACGACCGGTTCCGGGACCGGCTGATGTTCCCGATCCACGATTCTCAGGGGCGCGTGATCGCCTTCAGCGCCCGGATCCTGGTGAAGGACCCGAAGCAGCCGAAGTACGTCAACAGCCCGGAGACCCCGATCTTCAGCAAGGGCCGGGTCCTGTACGGGCTGGACAAGGCCCGGCGGCACATCGTGAACACGGCGGGCCGCGAGGCGTTGATCTGCGAAGGGCAGATTGACGTGGTGCGCTGCCACCTGTGCGGCTTTCCGACGGCGGTCGCGGCGCAGGGAACGGCATTCACGGAGGATCATGTGCAGCTGCTCAAGAACTACGCCGACAGTGTCGTGCTGGTTTTCGACGCCGACCCGGCTGGTCAGGCGGCGGCGGTTAAGACGGCCCATCTGTTCATGAAGGCGGGGCTTGTGGTGCGGGTGGCGGCGCTACCGGCAGGCGAGGATCCGGATTCGTTCCTGCGGGCGAACGGGGCCAGCGCCTTCAAGGAGCGCCTGGACCAGGCGGTTTCCGCGGTTTCCTTCCAGATCGGGGCGCTGGGGGCGGCGGAGTCGGACATTCGCGGGATCGCGGCCACGGCGCGCATCGCCAAGGCGGCGCTGGATACGATCTGCTGCAGCCCGAACGCGGTGCAGCGCGAGCGGATGCTGCAGGAGGCGTCGGCGCTGCTGGGCGTTCCCCAGCATGCGCTGGAGGCGGACCTGGCCGTGCTGGAGGCGGAGCGCCGGGCGCAGGCGGAGCGGTATTCGGGGCGGGGAGCGCGGGCCGCGGGCGTACGGGAGTCCGCGGGGGGGGCGGCGGGCGTGGCGGCGGCAATGCCGCCGGATGATCCGTCTCCAGCCTCCGGCGGTGTTGACGAGGAGGAGCCCCCGGCAGAGGTCCTGGATATGCTCCGGCAGGAGGACGCGCCGCGCACGGAGGCGGACGCCACGGGGACTGGCGGCGGCGTCCGCCGCGCGCGGACGCCGGCAGCGCCGCGGGCTGGTGCACCGGGCGCGCGCACGGGATCTGTCCACGGTGAGGAACGGACGCTTTGCGAGCATCTGGCGCAGGGCGACAGCGATCCGGAGCTGACCTCGCTGGTGGCGGAGAACCTGCCGCTGGCGATGCTGGACGATCCCTTGTGCCGACGTTTTGTCGAGATGGCCCTGGAGGCGCGGCGGGAGGGCGTCACGCTGGGCGCGTATCTTGAACGGGACAGCGGCGGCGAGGAGGCGGACGAGGACGATTCGCTGCGGGCCTTCGCGGCGGCGTTGCGGACCCAGCCCGGCCGCATCAAGGGCAGCGATTACACGCGGCAGGATGCCGTGCAGGATCTGATTCTGGGATTCTGGCGTCGTCATCTCCAGCAGCAGCGTAAACGGCTTGCGTTGCCGCCGGCCGAGTCCGGGGGGGCCGCCGCCGCCCGGCGCATCCAGCTGACCCTGGATCTGAAGTTGCTGGAGAAATGGGAGACCGGGCAGGACGTGATCCTGATTGAACGCGCTATGCTGGAGGCGGCTCCGGCGGACGGCCAGGCGGCGAGATAATCCCGGCCCGGAGCGGATAGCGCAGTTTCAGGCTACCGTCCAGCAGGATCTCCGTCCAGTACGTGCCCGGCG
Organism: uncultured Victivallales bacterium; assembly: GCA_964523995.1. GTDB lineage: Bacteria > Verrucomicrobiota > Kiritimatiellia > UBA8416 > UBA8416 > UBA8416. The sequence goes on from CAZGBW010000238.1 coordinate 4,860, forward strand.
TATCGAACCGGACATTCATGAAGAACTCCACGCAGGTCGCGGTGGCGGTACTGTCCTGCAGCTTCACGGGCACGGGTTTCCCCTCGACGAC
>CAZGBW010000239.1:0-4950 GCA_964523995.1 uncultured Victivallales bacterium
GAAATCGACCTTCATCATCATCGGCCAGATCATCACCCAGATGAGCACGGCGATCGGAATGGAGACCCTGGCATACTCGAATCTGCCGAGGAAGGCCGGAATGCCCGGCAGGAACCGGCCGATCAACACGCCGGCGACCATGCACAGCGCGACCCAGACGGTCAGGTACTTGTCGAAGAACCCGATTTGCAGCTTTTGTTTTTCACTCATCGTCATCTCCTTCATCCGTGTTCAGGTTCTGTCAAAAGATGACCGAACATATTCTGTATAACAATTTAGTTATCATTCGGTTAAGCCTGTTACAGGCGTTCTCCCGCTTTTTACTCTTTTTCCCGCCAATTTCGGTTAACGATGACGGGCGACGATTACGATGGACGATTGTGATCCTTTACTCGTAATCCGTAATCGTCGCCCGTCATCGTCAACCCATTCCCATTTTCATACGTTTTCATAGAAAATTGACAGTCCCCGTGTTCAGGCGCAGCCGGTTATCCTGCTCAAGGTGCCGCGATCCTGCATGATCTCGGGATCCTCCGACAGGGTTTTGTCAAGCCATTGGAAGAGCGGGGAGGGAACGGCGGGGCTAAGCTTGTAGTAGACCCAGCGGCCGACCTTGCGGCTATCCACCAACCCCGCGCGGATCAACAGTTCCATGTGGCGCGATGCCGTGGCCCCGGTCACGCCGAGAAACCCGCTGATCTGGCAGGCGCAGAGCTCCTCGGTGTTCATCAAGGCGGCAACCACCCGCAAACGGTTGCGGTCGGCCAAGGCCTTCAATTGCTCCAATGGCGTTTTCATGCCGCCTACAATACTTGCATGATTAGCTAACTGTCAAACAATAATATAGCAAGGTTGAAGAGGGAGGGATTCCGCCGAGGTCAGGAAAGAAGAAAGTCATGGAGGGTCACGCCGTGGATATGATCGGTTTCGAAACGCGCTGCACTGATCACCGTCAAGCGTGATTTTGGAAATGCTTGCGCAAACCACCCGAAATCCAACGGTCCGCTGCGTCCGCGTTTGACCTCGATAAATTGATCCGGCGCGATCACGAAATCGATCTCGTGCAGGTCCGTTTTCCAGAACCCCATCTGTTCCGGCATTTCCTCCCCGCTCAAGGCTGCCCTTCTCCAACATTCCTGCGCAACGGCCCATTCCAGCAAGGTGGCTTGTTCGGCGTCTGGCAGGGCGCGGAAATCAGATGGCCGCCGAATGTGCGCAGGATGCCAGGCAATCGCGGCGAGCATGTTGATGAAATGAAACTTGCAGGGACGCCGACGATTTGAACGTCCCGCGGAAGCATCCCAGGCCAGACTGCTTGTCACACAAAGCAAATCCGCGAGTTGATCGATGTACCCCGCAGCTACCGTGTTATTGGCCATGCCTGACTCCCGAGCCATCTTCGCATACCCTGTCGGGGTGCCGCCAAATCGGTAGATGCACTGCAGGACACCCAGCAGAAGGTCGCGTGAACGGCCGGCAGCAGAGCACTCCCCGTAGATCCAGTCGCGCACAATCTCGATCACATACGGAGCAATGACGCCCTGCTCAATCAATGATAGTGTTGCCGGTGGAGATCCGCCGGAAATCAGATACGCCGGCAGGAGATCCTCCTCCGGCAGGTGGCTCCGGCATGCCGTTTCAAATGCCCGGAAGGACAGTGGTGTGAAGAGATACTGTGTTCTGGACAGTTTTCCCTTACGCCCCGGCAGACGCTCGGCCCCGTGACGCAAGTCGGCCGCCTTCGATCCGGTGGTCACAAGCAGAATGCCGGGCAACTCATGGCGATCCAGCAGACGCTTCAAGGCTTGCTCCCACGATTTCACGGCGGTGATCTCATCGATAAAGATACGGCGCACACCCGCTTTTGGCGAAAAGAGGCTGGCCAGCATTCTCAGTGAGTGCTCCAGTTCGTCCTGATTACGGATCTCGTCACCATTGATGTAGAAAGCGGACCCCGGACCGAACACATTGACCGTTTGCTGGATTTGCTGTTGCAGCCAAGTGCTTTTACCATATTGCCTGGCCCCGCGGATAAGCAGCAGACCGGGCTCGGCGGGCAGTTCACGAAGGCCGAAATCGACATCGAGAACCACCGGTCGTTGTTGCAAGGCATCGACCTTCGGGAGAACCCCAGGCGACTGGACATCCCCGGCACCCAGCGCTTGATTGACTTCGATAAAATTCATGATGGCAGTATTAACGCTTATAACGTTCGATATGTCAACGTTTAAAACGTTAAGCGATAGATATGGGTCAGGCTGATGTAGATGCCGGCGAGGATGAAGGCGGTGCCGGCGAGGCGGCGGATCCAGATCTCGATATGGGTCAGCCGGTTGAAGGCCTTGCCGACCGCGGTGGAGCCGATGGCCATGAGGACGGCGAAGATCACCACCGGCAGCGAGGTGCCGATCCCGTAGGCCACCGGCAGCAGGACCGCTGACTGCTGTTTCAATGCCAGCGGCAGCAATCCGCCGAAGAAGAGTCCGGCCGAGACGGGGCAGAACGAGAGTGCAAACAGGAAGCCGATCGGCACGGCCCAGGCAATGCCGCCCTGCTTCGCCTTCGCCTGCAGTTTCTCCGCCCCCATGTGCAGCGAGACGCCGGACCCGATCCAGCCCAGCAGGACGAGCCCCAGGATGATCAGGATCGGCCCGAGGGCCTCGTTCATGTACTTCTGGAGGAAACGCGAGATCTGCGCGCTGCCGAGCAGTCCGGCGGTGATGATCGCCCCGAGGATGACATAGGCCAGTGTGCGCCCGGCGGAATAGAGCAGGCCGGAGCCGATGACGTGGTTCTTCTGGCCGGCCTTGCGGCCGATGAACGAGATCGCGGCGATGTTCGTCGCCAGCGGACAGGGGCTGATCGCGGTGAGGATGCCGAGCCAGAACGCGGTGAAAACGGCAGTCCCGATCATGACTCACCCCCGTTCTTTTCCAGATAGCCGTCGATGGCGGTGCTGATATACGCATTGAACGCCGCCGTGTCCTGCATGAGGGTCCAGACCTCGTCCAGCCGCTTGTAGCCGGTGACGACACCGTCTTTCATTTCAGCGACCACCACGCAGCTTGACGCCACCTCGAACTGCTTCGCCAGCGCGGTGTTCTCCATGAAGTCGGCCTCGATCCACTGGATGGTGCCTTTAGCCAGGGCATCGTGGTAGGCACTGTCGAGCAGCGCCTTGGTCATCGACTCAATGGTATTGCAGGTGACGCAGCGGAAGGTGGAGTGCAGGTAGTAGACCGCGATCTGGCGGCCGGCGCCACCGGCGGCTGGCTGTCGGCTGGCGTGCCTGGCTTCGCGGCGTGCTTGCCCATGGCGAACCCGATGCTGATCAGGGCGAAGGCCAGCAGGCCTTTGGTCAGGATATGTTGTACACGTTCCCTACGTTTTTCCTACAATCTCACTATTTATGCCGGTTGACGCGTACGGGCGACGATTTATGTTGCGCGCAACATAAATCGTCGCCCGTAATCGTGATCCGACAAGTGTGACAAAATGGCCAAGTTATGGGCCAGTACCTCGATGGCATCCGCGAGATGGATCTGCCGGCCCGCGTCGGCAGCCCGGCCGCAGCTCCAGCTCCATGAAGGATGCCCAGCGTTGTCCGGGCCACCTCAGAAGACATATACCGGGCCGGCGAGTATGGCGTTGTCGTCCGTCGTGGAGTGCTCCATGGAGTCGAAACGGACGACGGCACCCCAATGTCGGCTGAGTCCTGTCGTCAACCGCACATGGACGTTGTTGAAATCATCGTCCAATTCCTGGCTATCCTGGTAATAGTATTTCGCGTTGAGCCCGACCATCCGCCACCGCCAATCCACGCTGAGCCCGTAGAGGTACGAATCGTTGTCCTTGTCCCCGTGCCGTGTCTCAATCCGCTCCCATGCATATCCGATGTAAGGGTTGACGGTCAGCCCCCACCGCTTAACCCGGAATACCGGCCCCACCTTGGCCAGCGGAACATTGACCACAATGTCCTCATGGCGTGGCTTGATCTTGTGGTACAGATGGCCTGCACCCGCATTCCACGTCACCACCGCATCCGGATCGCCGCAGACATTGGCATGGAAGAAATTGCCCATGACCTCCGTGTCGCCGGCCGCTTCGGTGAAAAAGAGGAAATCGTTCACCACGAGGCGGGGGTGCGCGACCATCGCGAACAACCCGAATTCCGGGGCCGTCTCGGTGGCGGTTTGGATCCGTCCCGTCCGGTCTCTCCGCTTTAATTCATCACGGTTGTATCCGGCCATGGGACTGACAAGCCACAGGAGGCCCTGGTCCCCGGGAGGCGGAAGTTCATCCTGCGCAGCCGCGGGCGCGGGGGAGCGCAGCAGCATCGCCGCGCTCAGCAGCAACGCCATTGACGACGTGGGGTCAATGATGCGAGAACTCTTGCCGGTCATGCCATTTCCTTTCCCTTGCCGAACGATTCCTTCACCAGAAGCAGGAAGGGGGTGGTGGGCAAGACAGGCATGAATATGCCCACGAGCCCAAATGCCACACAAAGGGTCCCGCAGGCGATCAATGCCATCTGTCTGATCCTGTTCATTTTTCCGGGTCTTCCGCAGAATCTGAGGGTGGCTTCGCTTTTGCACTGCCCCAATGATTTCATCGACCCACAGATTCCGCGGAGGAGCCATTTTTCCAGAAGGGTCCCCGTTCCGACGGTCGGCACGCCGGGCCACTTCGTGAAGACCCCTCCACGCGGCCCATCCGGCCCGCTTCACGCGGCACCGGAAAGCCATCCACGGCGAGGATTCTAAGCGGTGGCCAAGATCCCTGCAACATCATTATCTCCGACGGCGACGGAAATGGATTTGTGATTCGCCGGATCGAAATCTCGACATCGACTTGGGCGGGCATCCTACGCCATCCGCTGCGCTGCGAGCGTAGGATGGCGGAGAGGGCGGGATTCGAACCCGCGGTACACTTTTGGCGTACACGGCATTT
>CAZGBW010000240.1:0-4889 GCA_964523995.1 uncultured Victivallales bacterium
GACCCTCCCGCCACTTTGCCGCCGCGAATCGTGAAGCCATCCGCAGCCTCTTCGGCCTTGACCCCCGCCAGCGCGAGATTGCGGCAGATCGTGGCAATCCGATCGGATTCCTTCACCCGCAGCTCGGCAGCGTCCCGCACCGTGGTCACCCCCTTTGCCAGCGCACCGGCAACGGCCACGAGCGGAAGCTCATCAATCAGGTTGGGGATCTCGTCGCCACCGACTTCCGTTCCACGCAGCTTGCCACCCCGCACCGTGACCGTCCCGGTCTCCTCCCATACGGAGCTCCCCGGATCCAGCTCGCACCGGATATCCGCCCCCATGCGCCGCAGGACGTCCAGCAGGGCGGTGCGCCGCGGATTCAGTCCGACGCCCTCAACCTTCACCTCGGCACCTGGCGTCATGGCGGCAGCGGTGATCCAGAACGCCGCCGAGGAAAAATCGCCGGGAACCTTCCAGACACCGCTGCGCAACTGAAGGGCCTCCATCCCCGGACTGGCTAGCGTGATTTCCAGTCCATTCACCACGAGATCAACACCCATGGCCTGCAGCAGCCGTTCGGTGTGGTCCCGCGTGGCACGCGGTTCGACAACCACGGTTTCCCCCTTGACCGACAGACCGGCCAGCAGTACCGCCGACTTCACCTGGGCGGAGGCCATCGGCAACACGTAGCGGATCGGACGCAGCGTTCCGCCAGTCACCCGGATTGGCGCGCAGCCGCGTTCGCCAAGCAATTCCACGCGGGCTCCCATCTCCGCCAGCGGTTTCTGGATCCGGCCCATCGGCCGCGACCGCAGCGAGGCATCGCCCGTCAATTCGGCCGTCACCGGCTGCCCCGCCAACAGGCCCGCCAGAAGCCGGATACCGGTTCCGGAGTTCCCCATGTCCAGCACGGCCGACGGCGACTGCAATGAGCCTCCCGTCCCGGAGATCCGGATTCGCCCGCCGCTGCTGCGCTCGACCTTCGCCCCCAGGGCCTCCATCGCCGCCAGCGTGTTCAGGCAATCCTCGCTGCAAAGGAATCCCTCCACCGCGGATGTCCCGCGCGCCATGGCCGCCAGCATCGCCACCCGATGCGAGATACTCTTGTCGCCGGGCACGGTCACCGTGCCACCGATCCGCGCCGCCGGGCGCACTGTCTTATTTACCAATTCGCTCATTCCCGCCCTCTGTTCCACAATGTTCCTGATTATTCCCCGCCCAGGCCTTTGTTCCGGAATGCCTCGCGCTTGCGGCGGCAGGCTGCCAGCAGGGCGCGCACCGCCTCGAAATCGCCGCGGTCCAGCAGCCCGCACAGCGAATCCAGTTCAGCCCGGTAGACATCCAGTTCGCGCCGGATCGCCGACGCGTTGCTCTTGACGATATCGTGCCAGACATCCTCGGAACCGGCAGCGATCCGCGTTGTATCCCGGAATCCCGGCCCGCAGAAGGGGAATACGCTTCGCCCGTCGCGCGCGACCGCCGCCACCAGCAGTGCCGCCGCCAGATGCGGCAGGTGACTGGTGCGCGCGATCAGCGCATCGTGTTCCTCGGGTGTCATGACCGTCACCATCCCGCCTACCGATTCCCAGAATTCAGTCAACCGGCGCACGGACCCTTCCGGGCTGGTCGGGGATGGCGTCACCAGCACACAGGCATCCTTGTACAAATCGCCCCGTGCCGCTTCCATCCCGGTCTTCTCCGAACCCGCCATCGGATGACTGCCGATGTAGGTCACACCGGTGCCTGCGAAGATCGTGTCCAGTTCGCTCGCGAGCCACTGTTTCGTACTGCCGACATCGGTCACAAGGCAGCCCGGCTTCAACGCATCGCGAAGCTCCATCGCCACCGCCGGTATGGTCAGGACGGGAGTGCAGAGGACCACCAGGTCCGCCCCGGCTACGGCCTCGCGCACGGTGCCATGCACCGCATCAACAGCGCCGCAGGCGAGCGCCTGCTCACGGACCTCCGCCCGGCGGGCATAGCCAACCACGGACCGGGCCGCGCCGCGCGCGCGCAGCGCCAGCCCCAGCGAGCCGCCCATGAGCCCCAGCCCCGCGATCGCGACCTCCCCGATCATTCCGGTACCCCCTCCCCGCCTGACGGCTCGCCGAGGGCCTCTGGCAACGTTGCGGAGTCCTCCGGCGTCTCAGCCTCGGACGCCTCTACGGACACACCGTCGTCCTCCTTGAAATCCAGGGCAATCTGCCGCGGGTCATTCTCAAGGATACTCCGGCCTTCCACCACGCCACTATCCCCCTCGAACAGCGGTTCCTCGATACCCGGCGCCGTCCCCTCCTTCGCCGCCTTTCGCGAGAGCACCCGCGGGGCCATCCGATCCAGCTCCTTCAAGTCCTTGAGACCGAAATGCTCCAGGAACAGATGCGTGGTCCCGTAAAGGAACGGACGCCCCGGCAGCTCACTGCGACCGGAAATGCGCACCAGTTGCATTTCCATCAGGCCCTTGATGATGTGTGCCACGCTGACGCCTCGGATCGTCTCGATATCCGCCTTCGAGATCGGCTGGCGATACGCGATGATCGCCATCGTCTCCAGCGCAGGCTGCGAAAGCCGCTGGGGCTTGGTTTTCAGCAGGTGCTTCAGCCAGCGTCCGCAGGCGGCATCGCTCTGCAGCCGGAAGCCTCCCGCCACTTCATGAACCGTGAATCCCGCATGCACGCGCGACAGGTCGGCCTGCAGTTCCTCGACTGCCTCGCCCAGTTGTTTCTGCGTCACATCCCGGAATACCGCCGCCTCGGGATCGGTGTCCGCCACTTCCACGATACAGGACCAGATCTCCTTGAGATCGAGCGGACGGTTCGCGCCGAAGACCAGCGCCCCGAGAATCTGTTTCAGCGCCGGCAGACTCTGCACATCAGACATCATCCACCTCCTCATTTTCAAGTTCGTCAAAAAGCTCACCCTGGACAGCGGTATCCCCGCTACCGTGATCGGCGACGCGCCCCGCATCCAGCGTCCCGGTATCCGGATCATCCACCGTATCGGATCCGGTAATCACAATGTCACCGAAGCGCGCATCCTGCACGGCCGTGATCTGCCGCAGACGCAACAGTTCCAGCAGCGCCAGGAACGTGCAGATGATCTCGTTGCGCGAGGCCATGTGGCTGAACATCTGCGAGAAGCGCAGCGAGCCGCCACCCCTGACCGTCTTCAGGACATGGTCTATCTTGTCGGCCACCGTGAAGCGGTCGGCGGCAATCTCGCCAAGCTGCTCCGGCGGTGCCTTCTTGAGCACCTCGTTGAAGGCGGCGATCAGGTCGAAAAGACCGACATCCTGAAGCGTCAGTCCGGCATCATCCGGCTCGACGGCAATCACGCTCTTGCCCCCGAACTCGAAGACATTCTCCTGGTAGAACTCGCGTTCCTGGAGCTGGTTCGCGATGTCCTTGAACTTCTTGTACTCCACCAGTTGGCGTACCAGGTCCCAGCGGGGATCGGCCTCCTCTTCCTCCTCCTCCTCGCTACGGTCCTCCACCGGCAGCAGCATGCGGCTCTTGATCATCATCAGGGTGGCGGCCATCACGATGAATTCACCCGCGATATTCAGATCCAGCATCCGCATCACGCTGAGATATTCCATATACTGCGTCGTGATCCGCTCGATCGGGATATTGTAGATATCCACCTCATCCTTGCGGATCAGATAAAGCAGCAGGTCCAGGGGCCCCTCGAACACCTCCAGATCCACCTTGTACTCTTCCTGTTTCGCCATTGATCATTCCTTGCTGGCTGGTTGAAGGCTGGCTGCCTGGAGCCCCATCCCCTTACGAAAGCCCCATCGCGCGCCTCGCCGCCGCCAGGGTCTTCCCGGCTTCCTGGCGGGCTTTCGCCGCCCCGTCCTTCAGCACGGATTCCACATATCCCGGATCGGCGGCCAAGGCCTCGCGCCGGGCCCGGAACGGGGCCAGCGTTTCCGTCATCACTTCATAGAGCGCATTCTTAGCCTCCCCGTAGCCGAAACCGGGCGTCCGATAGCGAGCCTCCATTGCCGCCAGCTGTGCCGGTGATGCGAAAAGCCGGTAGAGCTTGAACACATTGCAGGTCGCCGGATCCTTCGGTTCCTCCAGGGGGGTACTGTCGGTCACGATGCGCATGATCCGCTTCCGGGTCGCCTTCAGGTCCCCGAACAGCTCGATGTGGTTATCATAGGATTTCGACATCTTCTGGCCGTCAATCCCAGGGACCACCGCCACGTCCTCCCGGATCGAGGGCTCCGGAATCGTGAATACATCACCGAACTGCTGATTGAACTTGATCGCGATATCGCGCGTGACCTCGACATGCTGCTTCTGGTCGCGGCCGACCGGTACCAGCGTGGACTGGACCGCCAGGATATCCGCCGCCATCAGCACCGGGTACGAGAAGAGCGCATGGCTGGGAGGCAGCCCCTTGGCCAGCTTGTCCTTGTAGGAATGGCAGCGTTCCAGCAGTCCCATCGGGGTCACGGTGGAAAGCAGCCACATCAGTTCCGTCACTTCCGGCACATCGCTCTGCCGGAAGAACACCGTCCGGGCCGGATCCAGTCCGCAGGCCAGGAAGTCCAGCGCCACGTCATGCGTATCCGCGCGCAGACGCGCGGGATCCTGCACGCTGGTCAGCGCATGATAGTTTGCAATAAACAGGAACGCCTCGCCCAGCGACTGAAGCTCGATCGCCGGTTTCATCATCCCGAAATAGTTGCCGATATGCAGCTTGCCCGAAGGCTGTATTCCCGAAAGTATGCGCATCATGACCCTCTCCCCATTACAATTCGCGTGACTCTACCCCAGCGGCCGCCCGATATCAAGCCCGACGGGCCGGAGAGGACTCCGGGTACCAGACTTTCCAGAGGAAAAGCCCCTGCGGCAGGGCGGTCGGGACGGCGGCGGTCCGGTCGAGGGAGGTCAGGA
>CAZGBW010000241.1:0-4883 GCA_964523995.1 uncultured Victivallales bacterium
CTACGTTCGTTTTTCAAGCATCTGGAGCGCGAGGAGGTGGTGACGGCAAATCCCTTCACCGGACTGCATGGGCCCAAACAACCGCGAAAACTGCCGGACGTGCTTTCCATCGCCGAGATCGAACGGCTGCTGGCGGTACCGATGGCGCTGTACACGAGGCAGGCGGCAGAGGCTCGGGACGGTGACGGAGGCGAACCACGCCTGCTGCGCTATTTTGCCCTGCGCGACCAAGCCCTGCTCGAGGTGCTGTACAGTACTGGCGCGCGCGTCAGCGAGACCGCCGGGATGACCGAAAAGGATCTGGACCTGCTCTCGGGCGTGGTGACGGTGCGTGGCAAGGGCAAGAAGGAACGGCTCTGTCCGCTGGGCGGGCCCGCCGAACGGGCACTGCGCGAGGCAATGCGGACGGCGGAGTCCATCTGGGGTGGTTCGAAAAAGACGGTCACACCGCTGTTCCGCAATAAGCGAGGCGAGCCACTGACCTCCCGGTCCATCGAGCGCATGATGAAGAAGATGCTGCCGGAGGCGGGGCTTAGCGCGGAGTTCTCCCCACACGCGCTGCGCCATTCCTTTGCCACGCACCTGCTCGATGCAGGGGCCGACCTGCGCTGCGTGCAGGAATTGCTGGGGCACGCCAGCCTGTCCACGACCCAGATCTACACACATGTGAGTATCGAGCGGTTGAAAAAGGTTTACAAGGACGCGCACCCCCGCGCATGAAGCGAACGGTAATTGGCACCCCCACGGGGAATCGAACCCCGCTTTCGATTTTGTGTAATGTATTCGCGTATTTCCTAGCATTTTCCGCATATTAGAACGCTGTTGACAGCGTAGAATGTTATGACTATTGTTATGACATCACTTATGAAAGGGGTGTTTGTCATGGCAAGTCTACATCGGATGAAGCGGTCAAAATACTGGTACGGGGCGATTACGCTGCCGGATGGAATGCGGACATTCAGAAGCACGGGGCAGACCGTCAAGAGCAAGGCGGTCAAGGTGCTGGCCGAATGGGTAAGGGCGATTGACATCGCCAAGCAAGGGCGATTGACGGAAACGCGTACCCGCGATCTGCTGGAGGATGTTTTCAAGCTGGCGAACAACGAGGAGTTGCCTACCATAACCCTGGGCGAATTCCTGAAGACATGGCTTGAACGTAAAAGCCCGGAGGTGGCGCCGTCCTCATTGCTCGCTTACGGCAAGTCCGTCGAGATGCTTCTGGAGTTCTTCGGTGAACGCGTGTCGAAACCTATTGACTCATTCGCCCGACGCGATGCGCTGGCGTTCCGGGATTCAATGACCGGCAGGCTATCCGGCACCAGCGTCATGAAGTATGTAAAGATGGGCGTGATGATCTGGAACGATGCGCTTGCAGAGCACACCGTCCGGGAGAACATCTGGAAGGGCGTCAAGGTCAAGAAGTCCGACGGCAACGCCAAGCGCCGGGCATTCACGTTTGATGAGATTCGCCGCATTCTTGATCAATGCGATACGGACTGGCGCGGCATGGTGTTCGCCGGACTCTACACAGGCCAGCGGCTTGGGGACATAGCAAGCCTGACATGGCGGCAAATTGATTTTGAGCGCGGCGAGGTCCACTTCATCACCGGCAAGACCGGTGCGACGCTGCATATCCCGATGCACAAGGCATTGAAGCGGCATCTTCTGGAAATACCATCCAGCGATGATCCCGACGGCGCGGTATTCCCGACACTGGCAGGCAGGGCGGGGAGCACGCTTTCCCGCACGTTCAACGAGATATTACAGGAGGCGGGGCTAGCGGTGAAGCGCTCGCACAAGGACATCATAGGCAAGGGCAGGGACGGCAGGAGGGACGTGTCCGGGCTCTCCTTCCATTGCCTCCGTCATACGGCCACCAGCGGCTTGAAGAACGCTGGCGTTTCCGACGTGGTGGCACGTTCCATCATCGGTCATGAATCCGAGGCCATTTCTCAAATCTACACGCATATCGAATCCGACACCATGCGGCGGGCTGTTGACCTGCTGCCGGAACTGGAAGGGGGTGCAATATGAACGGCTTCTGGATACCAAGGGACAAGAAACTAACGGCGGCGGATTTCAAGCGGCTGGCCAGCCAGTCAGTCGGCTATGACCGGGACAACGTGCCCGACCGCGTGGCCGCGATCCTTTACGAGATCGAAAAGAAAAAAATGCTTCTGGTGAAGGTCACCGACCCCGCAATGCGGGAAGAGCTTTGGAAGGCGATTGTCCGTCATTACGAGGATATGAACGAGGTGCAGGCGTTGCACAGGGATGATTTATCGCAGCAACAGCAATCACTTTTTACGGCATTCACGCTATGGACTCAACGGCAGATGCACGACATCAAGATTTACGAATTCACCGACGCCGAGGCGCGGCTTGCTACCTATCTCATGCAGCAGGACGAACGCGGCAGACCGTTGTCATTCCGCGACATTGCCGAGGCCGAGGGGTGTAGTCACATGGCAATCAAGCGGCGGGTGGACTCTCTGCGAAGACGACATAAAGCGTTCTCGAACTGCTTAGAGCGCAATATCCCCCGAAAGCCGGGGCGGGTAGCGTTACAAAAACCGACTAAAGCGAAAAAAGAATAAAGCGCATACCGCCTTTATTTAAAGGGGTTCTCTTAACTGGGAACCCCTTTTTTTATGCCTGCTTTACCCGTTACATAAACCCTCACACGCTAGACCGCAGTCAAACACCGTGGGTTAATGGTGGCGTTTTCAAGACGCTATCGAACAACAAACGGAGGTGACGAAGTGACAAAGCAGCAGCAGGTGGCGACGGTTGGGGAGTGGATGCGATTGCCGACGCGGGGCTATGATCCGAATTTCGGCTTGTCGCGGTCATGGTTCTACAGTGCGATTAACGCGGGGCTTATCAGGTCAAGCGTACTCAAGCGCAAAGGATGCTTGACCGGAGTGCGGCTGGTGAACGTCGCCAGCGTCCGGGAACTTATCGAAAAGAACATTCAGGCGGGGGCGTGATGACCACCGCACGCAACGCCAGCAACGAAACACTTTCACCCCCCGCCGCCGGAGGCCTTGCGGCTGGCGTTGCGACCGATGGAGGCGCGGGGGTGTCTTTCCATCTTCTCGAAAACGTCCACAGCGTAAACGGGAAAACCGTTGCCCGTTGCCCGGCATGTGCCGAGGACGGACACGACAAGGCAGGCGACCACCTTGTTATTGACGCGGCGGGGCGTTTCGGTTGCGTCAAATATCCGGGCGCGGAAGGTGGCGACCACCGCAAGCGCGTTTTCGCTTTGGCTGGCGTTGTTGAACCACCCCGCCAGAAACGCACAGAACACCGCCTAAAACGCGTCGAGTCATGGCCGGACATGCAGAGCGCGGCGGCGGCGCTAACTCCGCAACAGCACCGGCTGGCGGACGTCTACCTATACGACAAGCAAGGCGCGGCTTTTGCGGCGGTTGCGCGTTATGAGAACGACGCGGAAAAGACGTTCCGGCAGTTTCATATCAGCGGCGGCAAGTGGTTATCCGGGGCACCGGCTGGCGATTGGCCGTTGTACCTGGGGGACGGTATCGGCGCGGGATCGGTTTACATTGTCGAGGGTGAAAAGGCTTTTAACGCCGCGTTGTCTATCGGATTGAACGCAACCACCTCCGCAGGCGGGAGCGGGGCAGCGAATAAGACGGACTGGCGACCGCTGGCGGGGCGTGATGTTGTCATTCTGCCGGATGCAGACAAGCCCGGCGAATCATACGCGGCAACGGTGGCGGGAATCCTTCAGGGGATCGGATGCGCCGTCCGCATTCTACGCCTGCCGGGGCTGGGGGCTGGTGGGGATATTGCCGACTATCTTGACGCGAACCCGGCAACTACGCTGGAAACGATTGAAGCTATGGCCGGGGCGGTTGCCCCTTTGTCTACAATTGTAGACACGGCACCTGACCCGGATAGCCTGCCGGTTATCAATGCCGCTGACTGGATCACTACCGAACCACCAGAGCATGACCCGGTGCTGGTGGACGTGTTTGACCGTGGCGACAAGTTGGCAATCGTGGCGCCGTCGAAAATGCGCAAGTCGTTTTTCCTGATGCAAGGGGCGGTGTGCATGGCGGCGGGCGTCGAGTTCCTTCACTGGGCTGTTGCGCGTCCGTTCAAGGTGCTGGTGGTTCAAATGGAAATCCGGGACCACCATTATCATCGGCGGTTGCGGCGGATGTGGGAAGCTCTTAACCGTCCGGATATCGGGGACCGGTTGCATATCCTGAACGGGCGCGGCGTGGCCGGTCTAGACTTTGGGAGGGTGGCGACCATTGCGCAGAAATTGCAATCCGAGGTTATCTGTTTCGATCCGCTCTATAAGCTTTCCAGCGGGGACGAAAACAGCGCTCAGGACATGAAGCCGGTTTTAGCCGAGTTCGACAAGCTGGCAGAGACTACAGGCGCGGCGGTAGTCTACGTGCATCACGATGCCAAGGGCGCGGCTTCCGAACGCGATACACGCGACCGGGGGGCCGGTTCCGGTGTACTGGCACGGGACTATGATGCCTGCATCACCATGACCGCGCAACGGGACAACCCGGATACAGCGGTGGTCGCTTGCCTTTTGCGCAACTATCCCCCGCAAGATGCGTTTTGCGCAACCTGGGAAGACGGGCGGTTCATCTATGACTATGAGGCACCGGCGATCACGGGCAAGGGTGGCAAGTATGACACCGCGATCCGGGCCGCATACGAGCATAACCCGTCCGGAAGTCTGGCGGATATCGCGGCGGTTGTAGGTTGCGACCGTTCTACCGTTTCCCGCGTCAAGGAAAGGCTTGGTGTTGCATGACCGATAAACCATTGAATGCCGGTGCTGTTGCGTGTTGCACCCTAAAGGGTGTGCAACAGCAACAGAGCACTGTTGC
>CAZGBW010000242.1:0-4858 GCA_964523995.1 uncultured Victivallales bacterium
AGATTGACAAGATCGGCCGGAAAACCGAGAACGTCTCCATCACGCGGGATGTCTCGGGCGAGGGGGTCCAGCAGGCCCTTCTCAAGATCCTCGAGGGGACGGTTTCCAGGGTTCCCCCGGGGGGCGGGCGCAAGCATCCTCAGCAGGAATACATCAAGATCAACACCAGCCATATCCTATTTATCTGCGGTGGCGCGTTTGTCGGGCTTTCGGACATCGTCCGGCGCCGGATCGGTCGCGGGGCGCTCGGTTTTATTGATCAGGACGCGCATCGCCGCGCCCAGACACCGTTTTCCTCGCTGGCGCTACAGCCGGAACCGGAGGACCTGGTTCGCTACGGCCTGATTCCCGAACTGATTGGCCGCCTACCGGTGATTGCCTCGCTTGCGGAGCTCAGCGAGGATGATCTGGTGCGCATTCTGGTGGAACCGAAGAACTGCCTGGTCAGCCAGTACCAGAAACTGCTGGCGATGGAGGATATCGAGCTCACGTTTACCGACACGGCGCTGCGGGAACTTGCCCGCCTGGCGCACCGGCGGGGCACGGGTGCCCGCGGTCTGCGGGCGATGGTCGAACGGTTGATGCTGGAGGTGATGTTCGAGGCCCCGCGGCAGAATACCGGCGGGAAGATCCGCATCACGAAGGCGATGGTCGAGCAGCAGCGGGTTGAACCCGAGGCGGTGACGCGCACGCTCAAGGCCGCCTCGTAGGGTCTGGGGCTGGCTGCAGGTAAACGTGAATGTGCGGGTGGGTGGCCAGCACCGGCTTCAGCAGGGTGATGAGACTGCCGTGCGTCAGGGACGGCGGCGCGAAAACGTAAATCCCGCGTACGTCCGTCTTTTGCGATTTCAGGACCGATGCCAGGGGCTGCGCCCCGGTGATCGGAATATCCTCCGTTGTGATGTCCGGCTTGGGTTCTCCCTGCTTCCAGTGTTCGTCAATGCGGGTGAGCACCGCTCCCCCGTCAGCATCCAGGTGCAGTTCCCAGGGATGCATGAAGCGGTTCGCGCGTTCACGGAACTGCTCGTTGGGTGTGAACGCCTGGTAGTAAAGCGAACCTTCCGGCGGTGGCTCCATGCGGATCCCGTTTTCCGTGTCAATCGTCCTGAGCACGGCGGCGGTATCCCGCACGACCTGAAGGGGCGTCTCGCCCGCGATGTGCAGCTGCACAAACAGATCCTTCCCCTCGGCGATCATCCCGGCGAAGGCAGCGGTGAGCCGGTCAATCGCCGCGTCCTGCAATGTCACGGTCCCCGTGGTGAGGTTTTCCAGGCTGAAACGGGCACCGCCCAGGCCGGACGCATCGGGGGATGCGGCGGAAAGCGTCAGCTTCAGGTCCTGCACGTGTCGCTCCCCATCGGTGAACTTCGGGGTGATCACGACCCGGATGCGTTCGCCGGCGGTGAGCAGGAATTCAGGATTCTGCGCCTGATGCGAGTAGACGGCGGACTGCGGCGCCTGCCAGGGGACATCAAGGATCGAGTCCGGTTCATTGTAGTTGGAGGCGATGGCGAACGGCGGCCGCACCTGGGCGGCGAGCTCCGGTGTCGAGCCCGATTCGGAGGGAACGCGCTGCGATCCAGTGTAGACGAGCCCCCGGGACGGCAACGGCTTGCCGGTGCGGGCGTCCAGCAGGAGTTCCTCGGCGCGCCGTCCGTTGAAGGTCATGATCACCCGTTCCCCCTTCGGCCAGAACTGCGCGGCGTCCGGGTCGGTGCTGCGCCCATCCGGCAGCCCCAGCAGGCGCAGGCCGGTGGCAATGTCCTCCGGTTCGGCGAGGGCGACGCCCAGGGACTCGTATGCATTGCCGCTCTTTTCCCCGATCAGGAAAAACTCGACCGGCTCCTGCACGGCGATGCCGGTCGCCTCGGCATAGAAGGAAACGGTTCTGGCGGTGCGGTCCACCAGGACGCGAGGCAGCACGGTCAGGTTTGTGGCCGTTTCGGCCGCCTTGGCATTCGCGGCGTGCCATTGGGCGGCAGCCTCAAGATTGGCCGTTCGAATCTCTTCCGGGTCCGCCGCCGGCAGGGATTGGCTAGCCAGGACGGAGGCAACACACAGCAGACGCTTGATCATGACCGTTTCCTTTCACCCGCATCATCCACATAATGGCCTGGAAAGTCCACTGGATAAATGGATACGAATAACGACTCAGGTCAGAGGGTTCAGGGGATCAGGGTTCAGGAAATTCGAAGAGGAAAGCGGGCAAGAGAAGGGGTACTGGCATCTTGGACGTCTGATTTTCCCCTGCCCCCCGCCCCCTGCCCCCTCCCCATCCTGAGCAGTTGCAACACAAAAATGTCTTTTCATCGGGTAGTTGCTTGCAAATATGTACGTTTGGTGATGATTATGACCTCAGGTGCTGAAGTCTAAATGGCTATTAACCAATTTATTATGTTGTTGTTCATGGGGGTGGCACGTATGATGCTTATATTGTGACAGGTGCGGTGGGCCTATGTCATGTGCTTTTGAGGAGTGGTTGTCATAATGATTCAGAAAGAGAGTGATTAACATGGTGGACGTCAGAGAGAACGAAATCACGGAAATCTACGGTGAGAATGTTTTCAACAGCCGGACGATGCGGAATTATCTTTCGGAAAAAGCTTTTGCGTCGCTGACGCGGACGATTTCCGAGGGGTCGGCGCTGGAGGCGGGCATTGCGGATGAAGTGGCGGAAGCCATGAAGACCTGGGCGATTGAAAAAGGGGCGACGCATTTCACGCACTGGTTCCAGCCGTTGACGGGAACCACCGCCGAGAAGCACGATTCCTTTGTGACCCCGGACGGCGATGGCGGTGCCGTGTTGCGTTTTTCAGGGAAAGAGCTGATCCAGGGGGAACCGGATGCGTCGAGCTTCCCCTCCGGGGGACTGCGGGCGACCTTCGAGGCTCGTGGTTACACGGCGTGGGATCCGACCAGTCCCGCCTTCATCAAGGAGGGGCCGAACGGATGCACGCTCTGCATCCCGACCATTTTCTGCGGCTATCACGGCGAGGCGCTTGACAAGAAGACGCCCTTGCTGCGCTCGATGCAGGCGTTGAACACGCAGTTGTGCCGTCTCGGGCAGTTTTTCGGGATCAACTGCCCCGGCAAGCGCGCCTGGCCGACCCTCGGGCCGGAACAGGAGTACTTCCTGATTGACAAGGACTACTACAACGCGCGGCTGGATCTTGTCCAGACCGGGCGGACGCTGTTCGGGCGCAAGCCTGCGAAGCACCAGCAGATGGAAGACCATTATTTCGGTTCCATCAAGACGCGAGTCATGGCGTTCATGGTGGACCTGGACCGTGAGCTTTGGAGGCTTGGCGTTCCGTCACGCACCCGTCATAACGAGGTGTGCCCGGCACAGTTCGAGATCGCGCCGATGTACGAGAACCTGAATCTGGCGGTGGATCACAACATGATCGTGATGGAAACGCTGCGTTCGGTGGCCGAACAGCACGATTTCGTCTGCCTGCTGCACGAGAAGCCGTATGCCGGGGTGAACGGTTCCGGGAAGCACAACAACTGGTCGGTGTGCGGGCCGGATGGCAAGAACTGGCTCACGCCGGGTGAGAATCCGCATGAGAACGCGAAGTTCCTGACCATGATCGTCGCGCTGATGAAGGCGGTGGACACGCACGCCGACCTGCTGCGTGCAGCGGTTGCCACGGCTGGAAATGATCACCGTCTCGGGGCCAACGAGGCACCGCCGGCGATCATCTCGATCTTCCTTGGCGAGCAGCTTAGCGATGTGATCGACCAGCTCGAGAAGGGGGGCGCCAGCAGCTCGAAGTCCGGCGGCGAAATCCAGGTCGGCGTGACCTCGCTGCCGACGCTGCCGCGCGATGCGACCGACCGCAACCGGACCTCGCCGTTTGCCTTCACCGGCAACAAGTTCGAGTTCCGCATGGTCGGCTCGTCGCAGTCACTGTCCGGGCCGAACTTCGTGCTGAACACGATTGTGGCCGAGACGCTCTCGGAGATTGCCGACCATTTGGAAGGCGCGAAGGACGTGAACGGGAAGGTGCAGGCCCTGTTGCAGAAGTATGCGAAGGAACACGAAGCGATCCTTTACAACGGCGACAATTACACCGAGGCATGGGCCAAGGAGGCCGCCAGGCGCGGGTTGCCGAACATCCGGAACTGCGTCGACAGCATCAACACGATGATGGACGAGGAGAACGTCAAGGTCCTGATCAAGCACGGGACGTTGCCGCAGGGCGAGATCACCGCCCGCCACGAAATACTCCTCGAGAATTACGTCAAGACCATCAACATCGAAGCGAAAACGATGTTGTGTATGGCCGGCCGCGAGATCGTGCCGGCGGTCATGGGGTATGCGTCGGACTTGGCGGGCGGCATTGGCGCGGTCAAGGCGGCGGGTGTGAACCCCGACGCGCAGGTGAAACTCCTCAAAACGGTCAATGGCGCTGCTGCCGGGCTGAGTGAGGCCATGGAAGCGCTCAAGGATGCGATGGCCAAGGCCGCCTCCGTGGGACACGCGCCTGAAAAGGCCGCGGCCTACCGCGATCTGGTGGTGCCGGCCATGGTGGCGCTGCGCAAGCAGTCGGACGACATCGAGCCCTTCATCGGCGCCGATCGCTGGCCTCTGCCGACGTACGGGGAGATGCTTTTCTCCCGCTAACCATAGCCTTGCCGGATCGATGCAGCCTCCGCCGACTGAACGGCGGGGGCTGTTTTGCACCGACACCTGGACGACGTACCGGCGTGCGACCCATTTCGATTGCGATGGCCAACCGATACTCGTATGATCCCTCACCCGTTATGGAACACCACAGCAAGACGACGAAGAATGGACTCCCTGTAGCCCAGGGCTTGTACGACCCCGCCCACGAGCACGACAGTTGCGGAGTGG
>CAZGBW010000243.1:0-4840 GCA_964523995.1 uncultured Victivallales bacterium
GAGGCGACCCATACCGCCGTTTCCGCGGCCGAGCCGATGGTCGTGACCGCGACACGGCTTTCGCTGGATCCGATCGAGCAGCCCTATGCGTTCTACCGCCATGACCGCCAGGAGCTTGGCAGCAGCGTCGGCAGCAGCGCCCTTGACCGTATGGACTACGGACCGGGAGTCATCATCCAGCATACGGCACCGGGCCAGACCAGCCCTTACATACGCGGACTCACCGGCAGGCAGAGCCTGCTGCTTTTCGACGGTGTGCGCCTGAGCCATGCCACCATGCGCGGAGGTCCGAACGAATACTCCGCGCTGATCCCCGACATGAGCATCGACAGCATCGATGCCATCCTCGGCTCCTCAAGTGTGGTCAATGGCTCCGATGGCCTGACCGGGGCGCTCGATCTGCGCCTGGAGTCGCCAGGTCGCGGGGTCGGCAAGCCTGTTTCCCCGTGGGTGAGCACGCGGATTGACAGTGCCAACGGGGTGCAGATGGGAACGGGTGTTGATGGCAAGTCGGGCGACTGGCGCTATTCGATCGAGGGAAGCTTCCTTGATTTCCATGATCGCGTCGGTGGCAAGGACGCGGCGGACAACATCTTCGGAAAAAGCAAGGGTGACCGTGATCGCATCCCCAACACCGCCTATGACCAGAGCTCCTTTGCGGCACGCGCGGCCTATGACGGGTTCATGGACCGGTCCATCGGAATCGCCCTCGGGCGCACCCGGCAGGATGATGCCCGACGCCCGGATGGGTACTTCGAGAACAGCGGGGACGCCAACCGCATCAGCCGCACCTACGATCCGGAGACCTTCACCTACCTGCATCTGCGCGACAATTGGACCCCGGACGGCCTCTTCTTTGACAAGCTCACAACCACGGCCTGGTGGCATCAGTTCGACGAGAACCAGCAGCGCGAGGATCTGACCGGGGGCAAGTATCGCCGTCGGGAATTCGATGACCGTATTGACAGTATCGGGGTGGAGCCCCAGGCCACGAGCCAGATCGGCAGTCACGAGCTCACGTACGGCGTATTTACCTTGTTCGAGCGTACCCGCAATGACTACCGCGAATACCGCAATCCCGCCGGCACCGAGGCTGCCGGGGCGGCGCCGTACAAGCAGGCGGACTGGAGCGAGAAGACCACCATCACCGATGGGGCCGACTATAACACCTACGCCATCTACGCCCAGGATCTGTGGCAGTTCGCCGAGCAGTGGAGCCTGCTGTCCGGCCTGCGCTATACCTATGTTGACTGGGACTTCGATGTCGCAAGCGGTAACGCCGATGATCTTACCGGCAGTCTGCGCACCAGTTGGCAATTCCGCGAGGACATGTTGACCTTCGTCGGCGTCTCCAAGGCCTTCCGTGCTCCGAACCTGAGTGATCTCGACGGTGCCACCGATCGCGCCTCCAGCGGAAACATCAACGTCGGCAACCCGGAACTGGATCCGGAGCTCGGCACCACCGTCGAGGCCGGGTGGCGTTATGCGCAAGGGCGTGACCAGTTGGGAGCCAGCGTTTTCCACACCATCATTGAGGATGTCATCCAGACCGTCTATCCCTCGGGCGGCGGCGACGGGATGAGTGACAACGGCGAGAGCGCCTATCTGCAAGGCGTCGAGCTGCAGTGGGACTACGGCCTGCCCCTATCCATCGGATTCGGCAACCGCCTGGCCCTGGTCGGCAGCATCAGCCTCGTCGACAGCGAGGAGGAAGTGCCGCAGCCGGATGGGAGCATCCTGGATAGGCCCATCAGCCGTGCCAACCGGCTCTATGGACTGGCGGGGCTGCGCCATGAGATCACCCGGAATTGGTGGGCCAGGATCCAGATGCGCTTCAGCGATGCCTATGGCAGGGACGATGTGACAGCGGATGATGCCACCGATGTCCGGCTTACCGTGCCTGGACGCGAGGATGGCACGATTCCCGGCTTCGGCGTGGCCGATCTCGCTGGCGGATGGATCAGCAATGGAGGCGACCGCTGGGTGAGCCTGGTACTGGAGAATCTGGCCGACAAGACCTACCGGCAGCTGGGTTCCGGTGCTGATGCACCAGGATTCAATATCGGCCTCAATGCCGGGGTGCGGTTCTGAGTCAGTGGGTGCGCGTGGTCGCGGTCACATGCTCGCGCTCGTAACGCGAAATGGACTGGTCGTGTTCCAGCGTGATCGCGATGTCGTCCAGTCCCTTGATCAGGTGCGTTTTCACCGCCGGTTCTATTTCGAAGTGGAACGACTCCTCCTCGTCCATGTGGAGGACCACCTGCTGCTCCTGCAGATCCACCGTGGCCTGCAGGCCGGGGAAGCGGGCCGTCATCTCGAAGATCGCCTGCACCTCCGCCTCGGAAAGGGAGACGGTCAGCAGGCCGTTCTTGACGGCGTTGCTGGCAAAAATATCCGCAAAGGCGGGAACGCGCCCGCCCCCGCGCGCCACCGAGGGCGCGATCACCACCCGGATGCCGAACTGCGCGATCGCCCAGACAGCGTGCTCGCGGCTTGATCCGCACCCGAAGTTATTGCGGGCGACCAGGATGCTGGCGCCCCGGAACCGCTCCTGGTTCAGCGCGAAGGCCGGATCCGGACGTCCGTCGGGAAGTCGCCGCCAGTCGCTGAACAGCCCTTCCTCGAATCCCGTGCGGCGGATGGACTTGAGATACTGCTTGGGGATGATCTGATCCGTGTCGATGTTGGCACGGTCCAGCGTCACCACCAACCCCCGATGTGTTGTGAACTTATCCACGGCGTCCCTCTCTTATTCGAACGTTCTGAAATCCACGAAGTGACCGGCCACGGCTGCTGCCGCTGCCATTTCCGGGCTGACCAGATGCGTGCGCCCCCCTTTGCCCTGCCGTCCCTCGAAATTGCGGTTCGAGGTGGAGGCACAGCGCTCCTCCGGGCGCAACTGGTCCGGATTCATCGCCAGGCACATGCTGCAGCCCGCAAAGCGCCATTCCGCCCCGGCGGCCTTGAAAATACGGTCGAGGCCCTCCTGCTCGGCCTGCCGCCGTACCGGTTCCGACCCCGGCACCACCATCATGCGCAAGCCCTTGGCCACCTTGCGCCCCTTGATGACCGCGGCGGCACGCCGAAGATCCTCGATCCGCGCGTTCGTGCAGCTTCCCAGGAACACGGTGTCCAGGCGGATGTCCGTGATGGGCGTGCCGGGCACCAGCCCCATGTAGGCGAGGGCCTTCTCGACATCGTTGCGGTTGAAGTCCGGCAGATCCTCCGGACCGGGCACCCGGCCGGTCACATCGGTCACCATGCCGGGACTTGTGCCCCAGGTCACCTGAGGGGCGATCCGGTCGGCCGCGATGGTCAGCGTCCGGTCGAACGCCGCCTCCGGGTCGCCCGGCAGCATCCGCCAGCGCGCGATGGCGGCGTCGAGCGCGGCCCCCTTGGGCGCGAAGGGCCGGTCGCCAGCGGCGATGTAGGCGAAAGTCGTCTCGTCGGGCGCGATCATGCCGGCCCGGGCCCCGCCCTCGATGCTCATGTTGCAGATCGTCATGCGCTCTTCCATGGTCAGCGCCCGGACCGCCTCGCCGGCGTACTCGATGACGTAGCCCGTGCCGCCGGCGGTCCCGATCATGCCGATCAGCTTCAGGATCATATCCTTGCTGGTGACCCCGTGCTGCAACCGCCCGGTGAATTCCACCTTGAAGGTGCCCGGGCGGCTCTGCCGCAGGGTCTGCGTCGCCAGCACATGCTCGACTTCCGACGTGCCGATGCCGAAGGCCAGTGTCCCGAACGCGCCGTGCGTGGAGGTATGCGAATCGCCGCAGACGATGGTCATGCCGGGGAGCGTCAGCCCCTGTTCCGGGCCGATCACATGCACGATCCCCTGCTTATCGCTGTTCAGTCCGTAGAGCGAGACGCCGAAATCCGCGCAATTCTGCTCAAGGGCCTCGATCTGCGCCTTGGAGACCGGGTCCGCGATGTTGCCGCGGTCGTGCGTCGGCACATTATGGTCCATCGTCGCAAAGGTCAGGTTCGGCCTGCGGACCTGGCGTCCCGCCAGTCTCAGACCCTCGAAGGCCTGCGGGCTGGTCACCTCGTGCACCAAATGCCGGTCTATGTAAAGCAGGGTTGTCCCGTCGTCCAGGACATCCACCACATGCGCGTCCCATATTTTTTCAAACAGCGTTTTCGCCATATATCCCCCGGTCATCG
The DNA here is from genome assembly GCA_964523995.1 of uncultured Victivallales bacterium. GTDB lineage: Bacteria > Verrucomicrobiota > Kiritimatiellia > UBA8416 > UBA8416 > UBA8416. The sequence goes on from CAZGBW010000243.1 coordinate 4,168, forward strand.
GTCATCTGCGATCGGTCATCGGTCTTCTGTCTTCCGTCTTCCGTCTTCCGTCTCGATTTCTGCTTTCCAAATTTCTGTTTCCTTCTCAGGTCGCCTCGTCACCGCGCGCCATGACCACCTTGCCGGTGCGTACCAGTTCCACCAGGTCGAACTTTCGTAGCATATTGATGCAGGCGTCAAGCTTCTCCGAGTTGCCCGTGACCATGATGATCATCGAGGTTTCCGTCAAATCCACCGTCTTGCCGGCAAAATGCTCGCAGATCTGGAGCGCCTCGGTCCGCTGGGTCACGTTGACCCGCAGCTTGATCAGCGCCATTTCCCGGATGACTGACGTGTCCATGGCATGGTCCACGCAATGCATCACATCCACCAGCTTGCCGAGCTGCAGGATAATCTGCTCAAGCCCTTCCGCCGAGCCTTGGGACACGATCGTCATCCGCGAGTAGCGCCCGTCCGAAGAGGGCGATACCACCAGGGAATCGATATTGAAGCCGCGCCGGGCAAACACCTGGGCGATCCGTGCCAGCACGCCTGGCCGGTTTGCCACGTAAACACTGATGGTATGCGTCACCAATCCCGCCGTCTGATCACTCATCTCAACACCTCCTCACATTGTCTATACCTGAATTTTGCACCTGATCGTGTATTTTTGTCTTGAAGAACCATCTGGGAG
>CAZGBW010000244.1:0-4838 GCA_964523995.1 uncultured Victivallales bacterium
GGACGACCTACAAGACCGACAAGCTGGTGCTGCGCCGCGTTCCGGGGGGCTCCTACCAACTGGGGGATACCCAGAACGCAACACCTAATGTGACGCTGACCAAGGACATGTATGTCGGTGTCTTCGAAGTCACGCAACAGCAATGGAACCGTATCATGACTGACGGAACTGGCACGGATACACAGGCTAAGCATACAGTTTCCTATTACGATATCCGCGAGAATCCTGCGAACACGGATGATCCGGCAGTGAACTGGCCCTCGAGCACGGCTGTAAATGCCAACTCTTTCGTGGGTAAGTTGCGGACGAAGACCGGCATCGCCGAATTTGATTTGCCGACCGAGGCGCAGTGGGAATACCTCTGTCGCGCGAAGACGACGACCGTCTTCAACGACGGGGCTGCTGGCGCATATTATACTGGTGTTGTAGATCGTAATAACGGCAACACGAATGATTTTCTGAACGCCTTGGGGTGGTACAAATATAGTACCATTCCATCGCCAACAGCCGCAAAGCCGGTCGGAGGTAAACTGCCGAATGCCTGGGGGCTCTACGACACCCACGGCAATGTCTGGGAGTGGTGTCTGGACTGGTACGCAGCGAACGCGGAACTGGGGACGGACCCGGACGGGGCGGGGTCGGGTTCTATCCGCGTGGTTCGGGGCGGGAGCTGGGGCGACCCCGCGTCGCTCTGCCGTTCGGCGTATCGTATCAGCAACACGACGTCGAGCCGGGGCATCTACTGCGGCTTCCGCCTTGTGAGGACCCTGCCATAGCGCGATAGCGCTAACTCCATGCCTCTCCCAGCCGGGAGAGGGTGACCGGGAGTGCGCGTCGGCGGGCGCATAGGCGGTAGCCGCGCACGTCCGCGTCGCACGGACGGTTCTTGCGGGGGGCGCGGGGGGCGGCAAGCCCCCCGCAATAGGGAGCGATGCGGACAGCGGGAGGAGATTCAGGAATGGATGTGCGGGTGATCACGCTGAGGTATCAGGACGCGTTGCAGGGTTTTTCCGAGGAGGCGCTGCGCAAGGCGATCTCCGGGCGCGAGGTGCTGGAGGCGCGTGAGCATTTCTTCATGCACGGCAACGTGCCGCATCTGCTGCTGACGCTCCTGCTGGGAGACGTGCCTGCGGGCGGCGAGGTTTTCCGCCGCCGCGAGGGAGCCGACCCCGAGGAGGGGCTGGAGGAGGCGCGGAGACCGCTGTACCGGGAGTTAAAGCGCTGGCGCAACGAACGGGCTCGGGCTGACGGGAAGCCGGCGTACGCGATCGCCCGTAACACGCAACTGGCGGAGATCGCGCGGCGGGTGCCTCGTTCGCTGGCGGATCTGAAGGAGGCCGACGGCATCGGCGAGGCGTTCTGCCGCGACTACGGGGCGGAGGTGCTGGCGCTGATGCCGGACGTGACCGCGCCCGCAGTGGCGGGGCAACCCGAATCTGCGGAAGAAGCGGGGATCGGCGGTCAGTAAGGAATGTCGGTTCTGAACCATGAAATCATACGGACAACTCTGGGAGCGGATCGTGTCGCCGGATAACCTGAAGGCGGCACTCGGGCGCGTGACGAAGGGTCGCGGCTGCAGCGCGGCCGTGATGGCGTTCGCGTCGCGGGCGGACGGGGAGCTGGAGGTATTGCGGGAGGAGCTGGCATCCGGCACGTGGCAGCCGGGGCCGTACGGGCAGTTCCGGGTGACGGACCCGAAGCCGCGCACGATCAGTTGCGCGCCGGTGCGGGACCGTGTGGTGCACCACGCGCTGTGCGGCGTGATCGCGCCGCTGCTGGAGAGGGGGTTCACGGAGGACTGCTATGCGTGCCGCGTGGGTAAAGGGACGCACCGGGCGGCGGCACGGGCGCGGGAGTTGGTGCGTCGGCACGGCTGGACATGCAAGCTGGACATCCGGCGGTATTTCGACAGCGTGCCGCATGGACGGTTGCTGGAACTGCTCTTGCCCATGTTTCGGGAGAAGGAGGTCTGCCGGGTGATCGAAGTGATCGTGCGGCATCCGGTGCCGGGGTTGCCGTCGGGGCGCGGGCTGCCCATCGGGAACCTGACGAGCCAGTGGTTCGCCAACTTTCATCTGTCGGGGCTGGATCATTACGCCAAGGAAGTTTTGCTGGCACCGGGATATATCCGGTACATGGATGACATGGTGCTGTTCGCCGACAGCAAAGCCGAGCTTTGGCGGCTGCATGACGGGGTCTGCGCGTGGGTCGCGGATGAACGCGGGCTGGAGGTGAAGGGCGAGCGGACGGTGGTCGCGCCGGTGACGGGATAGGACGTACAAGCTGCATTTTCTGGCGGGTGCGGGATACGGCAAAGTCGGATAAAGGCGCTTCTGTCAAGTCGTTGGCGGGTCGAAAGGTTGCGGGGGCCGGTCCGGGGGCCGGTCCGCAGCGATTTTTTGACGCCTCGGCGTTGACGGCGGGCGCCGGAAGACGTATGATGGGGACGTTTTACGGTCGGGAATGGAAAACCGGTCGGACGTGTGGGCGCGGGTGCGCCTGCACGGAGAACAACAGAGGGTCGGATGTGTACGAGGCTTGGTCGTGTGGAGTGAAGCCCGCCCCCGAAGGGGTGGGCCACAGGGCCAAGGGCTGAACGGAACACGACCAAGAGCAGTTCTTCAAACTACCTTCCTTAAACGCCAGAACACCAGCGCTCCGCGCAAATGAAAAAGCGGCAAACGGATGCACTTATTGCCGCACTCCAAAATTGCACCGGCACAGCTTGACAAAACAACCACGGTGACATGTTGAATTGAACACGATTTTACAGAAATTGTCAAAGATCCAATTTTATGGCATGGTTTTTTAATTTTAAGACTATTTTAAGATATTTTTTTGTTGTTAATGTGTTTGTTTAAAGTACTTTGTGTAAGAAGGAGACCTAATCAGGTCTTTTTCGTAAGGCTGAAGCCGTAATTATGTTTGTTGTGTGTGATTACAAAACAGAAAGGCTGCAAATTATGAAGAAACAGTTGGTAGTCGGTGTAGGTTTGCTGGCGATGTTGCTTTCGTCGACGGTGATGTCCGGTGCTCAGGCAAATGACAGGCCGGCCTGTGCCTTTCAGACACGGGGCGTGGTGTTGGTGCCTAATGACCTGACCTTGGTGGATTGGCCGGAACGGGCGGCGAAAGCCGGACTGACAACGGTGTCATTGCATCATCTAGTTCCGAGTGTAGTGGAGAAGTATGTTGATTCGCCGGAAGGAAAAGTTTTTCTTGATAAGTGTGCGAAGCTGGGGCTGGAAGTCGAATACGAACTGCATGCGGGAAAAGAGCTTTTGCCGCGCAAGATGTTTGCGCAGGAACCCGACTTATTCCGTATGATGCAGAATGGCCAGCGCACGCCTGATGCTAATCTGTGCGTTCATTCGGCCCGTGCTTTGGAGATTGCCGCTGCCAGTGCGGTGCGGATTGCGAAGAAACTCAAGCCCACCACCAGCCGTTATTATTTCTGGGGTGATGATGGTGGGGCATGGTGCTTCTGCCCGAAATGCGGGAGGTATTCGGACTCCGAGCAGGCCTTGATACTGGAAAATTATCTTCTGGGTGAACTGCGTAAGGTGGATCCCAAAGCCACTTTGGCGCACCTTGCGTATCTCAGAACGATTGCTGCGCCGAAAAAGGTGAAGCCGGTGCCAGGCATATTCTTGGAGTTTGCGCCTATTAATCGTAAGTATGACAAGCCTTTTGCACAACAATTCAAACTTAAAGACAATGGTACACTCAAGGCACTGGAGGAGAATCTGGCGGTGTTCCCTGTTGAGACCGCGCAAGTGCTGGAGTATTGGTTGGATGTTTCCCTGTTCTCCAATTGGAGAAAACCGCATGTAAAATTGCCGTGGCGCCCGGATGTGATGACTGCTGATGCGAAGACATATGCGCAGTTGGGCATTCGACATGTCACAACCTTCGCGGTTTATATAGATGCCGACTATGTCAAGACGCATGGCGATCCCACTGAGATTCAGGAGTATGGCAAGATTTTACAGTCCATTCCTGCGCTTAGGGAGTATTCGGTGTCACGTATTTCCAAAGGTTCCATCAAGCTCGACGGACGGATGGGGCGGTGGGAGTGGGCTAAAGTTGGTGCAGAGAAGGACTTATTCTTCCCGTGGGAAAAGGTGGCGGCCGAGCCAACCGTGTTCAAGGCGGCGACTGATGGGGAGTTTCTCTATTTTGTCTTCGATGTCAAGGATTCGACTCCGGTGGTGGAGAAAGCGTTTACCAATGAGATGACGGTTGCCGCAGGTGATCGCGTGGAGATATTCATGGCGCCTGATTCGGAGTTGACGAAATATTATTGCATTGAGATGGGGCCGCTGGGTCATGTTCTTGACTATAGTGCTAGCTTCTACCGGAAATTTGACACGAACTGGAACTGCCCGGGGTTGGAGGTCAAGACTTCGCAGACTGCTTCTGGTTATTGTGTGGAGGGCAGGATCCCCCTGAAGACGGTGGACGCTCTTGGTATGCCGTCCCTTCTTGCAAAAGCACCATTGCGCATGGGCCTGTTTCGAGCGGATTATCGGCATGATGCCGCTGGCAAGGTGGAGGAGCATTGGATTAGTTGGGTTGATCCCAAGACGGAGACCCCTGACTTTCATGTGCCGTCAGCATTTGGTCTTTTTCGATAAAGTCGTCAACGTCCGACCTGTGAACGAACTAGGGGTCGCTCATCCCAGAGCAGGAGTCAAGAGTCAAATGACCTCCGCTCCCGCTTTTCTTAGCGGGTGTCTTTCTTTTCATTGTCTTTGCTCCTTCATACGGTCGGTCAGCCCTGAGGAGGAAGCAGGGTCGTAGTTCCACATTCTACAAATCGAAATCATGCTTTCCTT